>DASZXF010000168.1:0-2273 GCA_035546055.1 Ktedonobacteraceae bacterium | reverse complement strand
GCTGGTCGATGTCTACCCTGATGGTCGGGCTGAAATTCTGACCGATGGCATTCTGCGCGCCCGTTATCGTGAATCTCTTGCTCAGCCGCTACCGCTGGAAGCGGGAGAGCGCTACGAACTGCGCCTTGATCTTGGCGCCACCTCCAACGTGTTTCGTGTCGGGCATCGTATCCGCCTGGAAGTGGCCAGCAGCAATTTCCCTCGTTTTGCCCGCAACACCAACACCGGGGGCGTCGTCGCCTGGGATAAGGAGGCGGACTGCGTGCGCGCCACCAATGCTGTCTATCATGGTCGTGGGTATCCTTCACGTTTGATCCTGCCCGTGATTGAACGAGCATAGCAGGTCAGGGTGAAGATGTTTATCGCTGATGTGGAGTTTATCGTTCGTCGATTGCTTCTTTGCGAGATAGAAAGCAGGCGCTTCAAGAGACGGTGTTCCCGATTACGCCGATTCGGCACGCTGTCCTCAACTCTGGCCTCTGCAAATCTGACGCCGGCGATGGCTGCCTGTGGAGATGGAAGAACGTCTGGTGGCCTCCGTTGCTTTCATCTCCCTGGCAGGAAGCTGAACAAGAGCCATGAGTGCGCGCCTGGTGGCAGCGGCGGGCACGCCGCATGATCAGTTGCCCGCCCTGGCTGAGCGCGGAGAGTGCCAAAGATATGCGGAGCGTTGCTAAAAAAAAGAGGCATATTGCAGCGCTTTTCCTGGTATAGTAAACGCAGGAAGAGTTATGTACTCGCCAGGCAAGAACAGGAGGAACCATCTATGGGAATGTTATCTCATCCATTAGTTGCTCAGGACGTGACCTTTTATCGGCAGCAAGGGTACGTGTTGTATCACCATCAGCTTTTCTCTGGAGAAAAGTTCGCGCGGCTCTGCGCTATTTTTGAAGAACACCTGGCGCAGAAAGGGGAAAAGCTTTCGGATGAACTGGACACGCCGCATTTTCGCGATCCCCGCTTGCTGGATTTTTTGCTCAGCGATGAGGCGCTGGATCTGGTAGAACCACTGATCGGGCCGAATATTGCCCTCTGGTCCAGCCACTTCATCTGCAAAGACCCCTATACAGGCAGGTCGACGCCCTGGCATGAGGACTCGGCGTACTGGAATGGGCGTATCAGCGCCTATGATCGCATTGTGACCGTCTGGCTGGCCCTGGACCGCAGCACGCGGGAGAATGGTTGTATGCGCGTGATTCCCGGTACTCACACCAATGGATTCTCGGAATACGAGCAGGTCGATACCGCCGGAAATACCTTTGATCGCCAGATCAAGAACGTTGACTACGCGCGAGCCGTGGCCTTTGAACTGGAACCCGGCGAATGCTCCTTGCACGATGCGCGGATTATGCATGGAGCTACCGCCAATACCAGTCCGTACCGCCGCTGTGGCTATACCATGCGCTACCTTTCCACCGCCGCGAAGGTCTATCCAGAGCAGAATCCCGGCCACCAGATCTGGCTGGCTCGTGGGAAAGACCTGGCCGGCAACAGCTACGTCAACGGCTAACCCGGAGGGGATGCGTCATCCCTGATGGGCCAATATCGGGGAAAATGCGTGTTGCCCTCCTCCTGAAAAGAGCCATGGAGGAGGGCAACGCGAAAATGGGAGATAAGCGATAGCAACAGGGGCAGGGTATGCAACATTCATCGCTGAAACGCCTGAGCAGTCAGGAATACAAGCTGTCTCATCAACCGATCCTGATTTACAGACAGGTACTCACAGGAGCTTTTGAGACACACTGGCACGATTTCTCTGAAATGGGCCTGGTGCTGTCTGGACGAGGAGAGCATATCCTGAATGGCCAGACACACCCGCTTCAGCGAGGTTGCCTGTTTTTGCTCACCCCCGCTGATTTCCACCGCATTGTTCCGCAGCCCGGGGAGTCGCTGATTCTGTTCGATGTGATCTTCCAGGCGGAAATGCTCAAAGAAGAGATTTATCGCTGGCTTTTTCAGGATCTTACCAACTATCAGTTGCGCTTTTCCCCCGCCGAGACGGATGAGATCGAGCGCGAATGTATTTGTTTACAGGCGGAAGCGCAGACAGGGCAGATTGGCTCGCATCTGATAATCATAGGAGCACTGGAGCGCATACTCATCAAACTGTATCGCGCCAGCCAGGGACAGGCTGGCAAGCCTTCGCTGGCAGGACGAACAGAGCATTCTCAGCAGCTTGGCATGAGTTTGATTTATGTGCATCATCATTTTCGTCGACCGCTCCCCCTGGAGGAAGTGGCCGGGCAGGCTCATCTCTCTCCGGCCTATTTCAG
>DASZXF010000167.1:0-2065 GCA_035546055.1 Ktedonobacteraceae bacterium | reverse complement strand
AAGGTCGCACGCCAGGTACATGCCAAACCCCGTCCCAAGAATGCCGCTGGCCACAAGAACCAGTGGCCAAAGAGGAACAAAGGCCAGCAAGGCGACCCCACCAGCCATCAGCATACTTCCCGCAAGGACAAAGGGCTTTCGATGCTGGAGCACGTCGGACATCTTTCCGCAGAGAAGCGAGGCGAGAAGAATCGTAACGACATAGATCGTAAAGAATTGCTGAACGCCCGTTGTTGCTGTCGCCAAAGAAAAGAGATGCATGTCCTGGAGATAATAAAACAGATAGTTGATCACCGTGGTGCTGACCAGAAAAATGAGCACACGCGCCCACCAGACCAGGGCAAATTCAGGGTAGCGACGGGGCGAGAGCCACAGGGATCGGGGCACATCACGCAGATGAAATGGCTCCGCAGACGCCTTTGGCAGCGGCGTCTCGCGGAGCACACAACAAAAAGCGAGGAGCAAGATCACCGCAAGCAACGCAAGATCAAGAAAGGCGGTATTGAGGTCGCGGAACACCTGTCCAACGAGTACCTGTCCGAGTAAGCCACCGACGAGCGGGGCCATGCCGCCCCACGCACCCACGGTAGCGCGCTGGCGAAGAGGCACCTGATCAGGGAGAAGGGCCGATAGGGCGGCGAGCAGCATATTGATCGCGATTTGCAACAGGACTGATCCGATGCCCAGGACCAGCAGCGAGGTTGCGCTCGCCAGCGCCAACATGGCGACGAGCAACACAATCATGCCAACCAGCAACCAGGGAAAGCGCCGGCCAAGCTGCGAAGTGGTCCGATCAGAGAGCGCTCCGATCAGCGGGTTGGTCAGGATCGAGGCAACAGCGCCAATGCCGGAGAGCACAATAAACGCGCTTGTCTGCCCGGCTGGCGAAAGAAGAGCAATCTTATACGGAAGTAAGAGGGTATAAAAGACGATATTGCCGACGCCAATACTGGCGTTTGCCCCCCAGTAGAGCAGTTGCCAGCCCAACCCCCTGGGCTGTGTTGGCTCCTGCAACGCGAGGGGGGTGTATTCCTCAGCGCTCTCCTTCGGGGCTGAAACAGAAGAATCCATACGCACACTCCTTCATCAGTCGTTCTGTGTGACGCCACGGGTCCATCGCGCGTCGTCATGCAAAACGGTCGATAGGTTCGAGACAGAGAACCAGAGCAGGCCAACCCCTGGCCTGCTAGCGAAGCCTCCTTGCCTCGCCAGCAAACTGGTTGGCGCCAGCACACAGCACAGACCAGTCTGCGAACAAGCCGTCCTTTCTTCGAGACACGCGGGTTCTTACACCGAGGAGTTCTCACGTGGCGTGAGCGCTCCCGATGTCCCCCGAGGTTGGGAAACATTCGCGCTGCGCATCAAGGCCATGATGATCCCATCCACGGGTGTATTGCTTCGGGGAGGGTATGTCGCACGGCGTCCCTCACGCGCATCATCGAGCATTTGTATCACAGCGGTGCATGCCTGGACTGTGGCATCCAGCGTTCGCTCTGCCTGACGAGCCCGCTGATAACGTTCCCAAAAGCGCCAGAGATGTTGGAGAACCGGCCAGAGAACATTTCCCTGGGGGAGGGTTACGCGCTCAGGAGTACCCTGCGCATTCGCCATGTCCTTTAAGGTCTGGACAATCGCGTTCATCCCCAGTTCCAGTTCCTGGTTTCGTTGGGCGAATTTGTTTTGCTCTCTGGTAATCGCCTGTTGCAAGCGGGCAATCTGCTCGGCTCGCCCTGCCCGCTTGATGGCCGACAGCAAGTTCGACACCACGAGGAACGAGATAGTCGCAATGATGAATTGGGACATGACCGGGACGACGAGAATATCTCCCCGCAGGTGCGGATTGGCCAGCGCCGCCGTCAGGTCAGGCGCGTGCGGCCCGGCGAACAGCGACAGCAGAATGAATAGCATGTTGAACCCGGCCACCGCGAACGCGCTCCATGGTGGCAGCAGGACGACCGCCAACAACACGGGCTGAATCAAAATGTCAAACTGGGGAAGAGAGCTCACGGTGATACCGCCGGGGAGAGTCCAGATCTTGATAATCATCGTAATTTCAATGGAGGCG
>DASZXF010000166.1:0-2214 GCA_035546055.1 Ktedonobacteraceae bacterium | reverse complement strand
ATCCTGCCCTTCTACTTTGAGCAACTGCGCGGCTTTTCCACCATGCATACAGGGCTGATGATGACACCGCTGCCGCTGGCCCTGGCCGTGGCCGCGCCTTTGAGCGGCTCGCTGGCGGACCGCTTCGGCTCGCGCTGGCTGTCCCCTATCGGGCTGGCGATAGCCTGCCTGGGCCTGGTCCTGATCAGCCAGTTGAATGCGCAGAGCAGTACGTGGGATATCGTCTGGCGCCTGGCGCTGACTGGCTTTGGCCAGGGCATTTTCCAGTCGCCCAATACGCGCACTATGATGGGGGCCGCGCCGCGTGATGCGCAGGGTGAGGCCTCGGGTCTGCTCGCCACCGGACGTGTAATCGGTCAGAGTACCAGTGTGGCGCTGACCGGCACCATTTTTACCGCCCTCGGCGCGGCCAGCGCGGGCACCCTGCTCACCGCGCCCGGCGCGCAGAACCTCACGTCCGCGCATCTGCTGACTCTGCAAAACACCTTTGTCAGCGGTTTCCACGCCTCTCTGTTGACCTGCGCGCTGTTCGCGGCGCTGGGCATTTTCACCGCCATGGCGCGCGGCGCCGGAGCCGGCGTGAGCGGAAGAACGCGCGTATAAGCCGGCGGTGTCCGCGCGGATTCTCCGTTCAGGAAAACAGAGAGAGCTGACTCACCAGATCATATCCGGCGAGTCAGCCCTCTCTGTTTTCCTGCAGACGCTGGTGGTCAGCGCCAGACTGACCGGGTTGGCCAGAGAAGAGGCGGTTCAGGACGAGGCTTAAACCAGTTGTTCAAGAATTGTCGGGTCTTTGATCTCCTGGTCGCGGGCCAGGGTGATGACCTTGGTGATGACCTCGGCGGTTTTGGGATCGTTGTCGGCGAAGGGCAGGAAGATGCGTCCCCGATGCTGCGCGTGAACCGGGATGATGCAGAGCGCGCCGCCGGGCTGCCGGTGAACTACCGCGCTGCCCAGGTGGACGTTGTAGTTTCCGCGCGTCCCGGCGATCAGGACGTGACTGCCCTTGAGGGTGACGTTCGTCAGCCCCAGCAGTTCGCAGGTTTCGCTGACCAGGGCCGCGCGCATCTCTACCGTGGAAGCGGTGGCCTCCGGGTCGACTCCTCCGCTGTGGGCCACGCTGACCAGCAGATCCAGGTCGCGCATGGTTTCGCTGAACACGCGCGGCGGTACGCTGGCCAGCGCGAGTGGTTTGTACTCGCCCCTGGGCAGAAAACAGACATCTCCCACCGTCCAGCCTTCTACCTCGCTGGGGGTGAAGCCGCCGTAGGTGAACGCAAGCACTGCCGTCAGTTGCTCCGCGTGGAATGTGCGGCGTGCTCCCTCTTCCTGGTCGAGCAGCCAGCCGCGCTGGTTGAGCAAGGCCTGAGCCAGGCGCGGCTGAACCTGCTGGCCGTGGTAGCGCTGCGACAGAGCATCATCCCCGTGGCGTATTTCGTTGCTGGTGCAAACATACAGTTCACGGAAAATCTGCTTGAAGGGCTGCGCGCGTCCGCTGCTGAAGCACTCGCGCTGCCAGGCGTGCCACGTTCGGCTGACGAAAAGATCGTAGGGATGTGCCAGGCGCAGATCCGTCACGCTGGCGTCAACCGGCGTCAGTTGCCCGGCGTGATCGCGCAGGGCAAGCTCACCCTCATGCGCCTGTGGATAACCCGCGAATGTCTCCCGCTCATCCCGCGCGGGCAGGAGGAAGACGAGATTGCGCAGCAGGCGGGACAGCACAGGATGCTCCAGCAGCGCTACCAGCTCGCGCGCGGTAAAATTGTCGCCGCGACACATGGCCGCCTCCAGGGTGGGACGAATGCGCGCGATCTGTTGCTCGATAGCGCGTTTGCGCTCCAGTAACTCCTGTACTTCCTGGTGCTTTTTGAGGCGCGCGGGCAGCGTTTTTAATAGCTTGCCCTTGCCTCCGGTGATGATGAGACGTGGCACCGCCGCCAGTTCATCCAGTTCCAGGCGCAGCGTGACCTCTTCCACGCTTATTTCCAGCCAGCCCGCGCGCAGATCGGGCATACTGCGCGCCTCCATCGCCCATTGCAGACGTTGCGGATCGGGGAAACCAGCCGTGCGGGCCAGGTTTTCCATGCCAATGCGCGTCGCTGTTTCCTCGCTGGCCCGGCGCTGCGAGCCGAAGCCCTTGCCCGTGCGCTTGAACTCCTGAAAGATGCTATAGCGCTCGGCGATCTCCTCCAGGCGTGCCTGCTCGTTCTCTGG
>DASZXF010000165.1:0-12569 GCA_035546055.1 Ktedonobacteraceae bacterium | reverse complement strand
CCAAAAGCACCTCTTGCGAAGCGCCACAGGCGCCGAGGATGCGAGAAGAAGGGTTCGCCAACGGTGCCTTCCGAGGCCGCAAGAAGCCTCATCAGGAGTGGTGCGCCAACCGGCGCATGACGTTTCCAATTGGGGAGGATTCATGAGTTGGGGAAGCTGTCTTTGTTTTGTCCTGACGGTACGTCATTAAGGATGATCTAAACGCTGGCGGGTGCTGGAAGCGGAGGCCAGTTGTTGACGCAGCTTTTGCATGCGCTCACCTGGCCTGATGCCAAATTCGCGCAAGAGAATCTCTTCGCATTGCTGATACTGGCGCAGGGCCAGCGCTCGCTGGCCTGTACGGGCATAACAGCGCATAAGCTCAAAATGCACGTCTTCCTGGTAGTCCTCCTGGGAGAGAATGTACTGCCAGTGCTCGATACTTTCGGCAAAGGCTTCCTGCTTCCAGGCGATCTGGGCCAGCCAGCGATGGGCCTCCAGGTAGAGGGTACGCAATTCGTCGCGGCGCGCGAGGCACCAGTTGCTATACACGGATTGCAGGTAGTCACCGCGATAGAGCTTGAGCATTTCAAGCAGAGCCGCGCGGGCTGGCTCGCTGTTTTCAGCCTGCAGGGCTTCACGGGCCTGCTTGTGTAAAAGCAGAAAATGGTCCACGTCATACCAGAAACGACCACCATAGAGCGTGGTGAGATCCAGGCGATAGGTTTGTCCGCGCGAAAGGATGGTCGACTCGCCGAGGGCTTTGCGCAGGTAATGGATGATGAGATAGAGCGTCTGGTCGGCGGAATCGCTGACCTCCTCTTCCCAGAGCGCGGTGATGATCTCCTCTTTGCTCAACGGTCCGCCCGCGTTGAGCAGCAAAAAGCAGAGTTCACGCGCGCGCGCCATACGCCAGCGTGTGACCGGGACATCATCGATCAGAACGGAGGGTTTGCCCAGCGCGAAGAAGGCCAGTCTGGGCTTGGCGGCGCTGGCGACAGGCTGTATGGTGGCGCTTGCCGCGCTCGCCGGAGATGAAAGCCGCTCCAGACCGAGCAGCAGACACAGATCGGCCATTTCATCGCGGGTCTGGACGGCGTGCAGAAAAGAGGAAAACTGCTGGCATTCCAGCAGGACCAGGCGCTTATAGCCTTTGCAGGTATGCAGCACAGAGGTCAGGGAACGCGCATAGCGCGCGGCGGCTGGCCAATCGACGCGCATGAAATGGCAAATGGCCAGGCGCAGCTGGAGCTGCACATATTCCCGACTCAGGCCGGTATTTTGCACCGAGCCTTCCAGCGATGAGAGAGAGGCCAGCGCTTCGTCCAGGCGGCCCTGGCAGAGATAGACCAGTCCACAGGTCAGCTCATAGCGAGCCAGTTCGTAGCCCGCCTGTTCCTCCTGGCCGCCCGGCACTTCCATCTCCGAAAGCAACTGGAGGGCGGAAATGGAATCGCCCATGTGAAGGTAGATACTGGCCAGATTCGCCAGCAGGCAATTGACCAGGTAGCGATCTCCCAGGCTGCGCGCCAGGGTAATGCCGCGCTCGGTCAACTGTAAAGCCTGCGGATACTGCGCCAGTTCCAGGTACAGGCTGCCCAGATTCATCAGAGCATAGGCTTCTCCGCGCTGAAAGGCGCTGCGGCTGCCGGCCAGCTTCAAGGCCAGCAGGTAGACCTTTTCAGCCTCATCCGGCTTATCCTCGCGCACCCTGGTCGTGCCAATGCGGATCAGGTTATCAATCTTTCCCTGCTCGTTATGCAGTTGTTCACAGCAAATGAGAGCGCTGGTCAGATGATGCTCGGCCAGGGCAAAGTTGCCAAGCAGGCTATAGGTATTGCCCAGCGCGCCATGAATATCGGCCACCTGGCTTTCAATCGTGCCCGGCCCCCAGAGTTGCAGCGCCTTCTGCAATTGCACCAGCCCGACCGCTGGCTCGCCCAGGAGATTCGCGCAGACGCCCAGGCGCATATAGGCTTCCGCCCGCAAACTGGTGTCCGGCCAGTCGATGTCCTCTAACACACGCTGGCAGAGATCCCTGGCTTCCTGATACTTCCCCAGTTGAAACAGCCATTTACTCTTCAAGACATCGATTTCTGCCTGCACGCTGCGCCTCTCCGCGCGTTCCGCTGGCAGTGCGGGATCATCAAGCGCGCTCTGAGCGCGGTCCAGAAACGGGAAGACCAGCCGGGTTTCGCCCAGCACACTGGCGATCCTGGCCCTGGTCAGGAGCAGACGTGGATGAGACGCCACCAGAGGCGCCGGCAACAGCTCGAACCAGTTGAGCAGCGTTTCACTTTTGCCCTGGCGCAACAGTCCGCCAGAGGCCTCGCAGAAGACCTGCATGGCCAGTTCATAGGCCTGAGCCGTCAGAGCGTGATGCATACTCTGCTCATAGTTATGCGTCTCCCGCCAGAGTTCAGCCGCGCGATGATGGAGGGCCAGAAAACGCCGCGGCCTGTGTTCACGCAGTTTTTCGCTCAGCAGTTCACGTAAGGCCGGCGGACAGCTATACACCGTCTGTTCCCCCTCCTTACTACAGGTGACAAACAGTCCACGGCGTTCAAAGTCCTGCAGGCGCTCCTCCGCGTTCTCCATGTCGAGCAGGGCATTACACATCCCCGGTAGCATTTGCTCCAGAATAGAGGCTTCCTGCAAAAAGCGCAGAGCCTCCGGCGTGTCTTTAAAAATCTCATGCTGGGCGTAAGCAAAAAGATTTTCCTGGCTGATCTGCAGCCCGCGTTCTCCCAATCCCTGCACATCGCCCAGAAAAGTGCCGAGCAGAATACCGGTAATCCAGCCATCGAACGAGCGAATCACCGCCTCCGCCTCGGCTGCCGAGAGTTCCACGCCCCTCTGCATCCTGGCCAGGGCACAGAGTTCTGCGGTTGAGAAACGCAGCATATCCTTACTCAAGCCCGACATCTGGCGCTGAATCAAAAAGGGCACAAACTCGATATTAGGAATAGCGCGGCTCTCGATCACGACATTGCAGTGAGGCGGCACGCGCTGAATCAGATAATTGATCAGGGTGGTCAGAGCGGTATGCTCATTGATTTCATGATAATTGGCGAAGACCAGCAGAAATTGTTCAGTCAGATCGCTGCGCATGGCGGCGCAGATGGCATCGACCACTTCCTCATAAAACTGGCTCTGCTGATCCGCCGGGATGCCGATCACCTGGGCCAGTTGCTCGTCCAGGGCCGCGCAAAAGTCTGGAAAACGCTGGCGCAGACTGGCCAGAAGCACGCGCAGGAAGGTTACTCTATCGGTATCAGTGCGATCAAGGAAATACCAGCAGCAAACAGCGCCTGTGCTGCGCACATAGTCGGCCAGCAGGGTCGTCTTCCCATAACCCGCTGGCGCGTACAGCAAAATCAGACGATGCTGGGCAAGTGATTTTTGCGCAATCGTGGCTTGCAGACGAGAAACCAGCGTTTCCCGGTGGAGAATTCCGTATGGCAAGACAGGAGGCGCAATTTTCCGTAAAAGCAGGGCTTCGTGCAATGCTCGTCTCCTTGATAGATGCTACCTATCTGTATCGCGCGTGATGTACATGCGTTGATCAATTCCAGATTCCCATGAGGGAGCATTTGTCTCTTGCATCATAACGATGGATAGAATACGACCGTATGCCACATTATGTCAATTTATATGATACCACATGCGTATTCACAAAAGGTATCGATAAAACTTTTAGAGAATCAAAAAACGGGCAAAAAGAGCAGGGAAGGCAGGAAGATCAGGGGCAAAGTGGCGCTTTGCCCCTGATCTTCCTGCCTTCCCTGCTTGTTAATCCTCATTCAGCCTGAGTGCGGCGCCGAGGGCGGGACGGGAGACCACGCGCACACTGAGGGCCAGAGCCAGAATGAAGAGAGCCACCAGAGCCAGGATACCGGCCAGCAAGCTGGGCGGCATGACAACCTGGACGGGAAAAGCGGTCTGTAGATTATAGAACTGCGATGAGCCGACATTGGTATGCAGGTCGGTAAAGGTCAGGGCGGGAATCATGCTGGCCGAGAGCATCCAGCCAAAGAGCGCCCCCAGGGCCAGGCCGCTGACATAGATGATGACCTGCTCCCACATGAGCATACCCGCCACTTCGCCAGGAGTCGAGCCAAGGGCGCGCACAATGGCGAAGTTGAGCAGACGAGTGCGCGCGCTCAGCCACGAGGCCAGCAGATCGCCCACCAGGGCCAGCAGGAGGGCCGTGATGGTGCCAATGCCCAGTACGCCACCCAGCACCAGGTAGAGCGGATCATCGGTGAGATTGGCGAGCATTTGCCAGCGGTCGGCGATGTTAAAGAGGCGCGTGGGCGTCTTCGTCAGGGCGATGCGCACAGCGGCCAGCGAGGTAGCCTCGCTACGCGTGTGCAGCCAGATAGTATTGATGGACGGCGGCACCGTCGTAAAGAAGGGGTTATTCTTCTCAGCGGGAGTCTGCTTGGCGACCGCCGCCGCCTTGGTATAGACCTTACTGAAGGTCGCGTAATCCACCAGCACGCCGCCGGGAGTGGGCGCGGTGCTGCTGCGGGTGACATTCAGGCGATTATTGACCGTCGGCAGATAGGGGACCACGCCGAGAATCTGGTAGGTCAGGGTCTTCACATTCTGGTTGGCCAGCGTTACCGTAAAGGTTGCGCCCACGCCCAGGCGCAGATGGGTCGCCGTGATGGTATCCACAATGGCAGGGATCGGGTTGCTGCTGCCCACCGTCTGGCGCAGCTTTACCAGGTCGGCCAGCAGTTTGCCGCCCGTCTGCTGTTCGGTCTGGGAAGGCCAGACCACCGTCGAGGTATAGTTCGTGGCATCGACGGCCCGGAACTCAATCGGGATAGCGCCCTTGCCGGCAATAGCTTCGGTAGCATAGCCAGCCGTGGTCGAGAGAACGCCATTGACCTTGAGAAAAGGCTGCTCGGCCTTGCTCAGATTCACCACCGAGGCATTCACATCCAGGCGACCAGAGAAATCAGCTCCCGTCATATAGGTCGCCATTTGCTGAAGATGATAGCTCTCCGAGGCCGAATAGATCAGCGTAAAAAGGGTAAAAGCCGTGGCCAGGGCCAGCAGCATAGTCATGCGCATGGGCTGACGCGGCGCGCGCGAGATCTGCGCCAGGGCCAGCATGGGCACGGCTCCCTTGCCGCGCGACACCAGGCGCGAGGCCAGGCGCAGCAGCAGCGGGAAAACGCGCAGGAAAAAGAGCAGGCAGCCGATAATCAGGAAGAAAGGCGCGATCACTGACAGCGGAGCCAGGATCAGCGCCCGCGCATCGCCCTGGAGTACGTCGTTGATCGAAGTGAGATAGAGCGAAATGCCATAACTCAGCAAGGCCAGGGTACCGGCAATCACATCCAGGTTCCAGCGCTGCCAGAGCGGGGAGCGATTATTGCGCGCCGACTGACGGCGCAGAGCCAGCACATCCACGCGTACGGCAAAGAACAACTGCACGCTCATGGCGATCAAGACCACCAGCAGAATCCCCAGGGCGTAGAGCATATTGGTCTCCACCGTCTGCAGCAGGTGATCGGTCAGCACATTGAGCGCGTTCAGATCCGCGCCCCCCAGGTTACGCCGCACCAGGTAGAAGACCGCGCCGATGGCCAGCGGCACCCCGATGATAAAGGACAGCAGCCCCTGCACCAGGCACTGCGTAATCAGCACGCCAAAGATCTGCCCGCGACTGGCTCCGCGTCCGCGCATCACGGCGATAGTCTCGCTCTGGCGATCCACCAGCAGATTAGTAATCAGGCTGACAAAGAACAGAACCAGGAGAATAATCTGCACCGCCAGCACCACAGCTGAGAGGCGCGAAACATCCACGCGCTGCTGGAAAAGGGTCAGGGCGCCGGTTGTCTCGCCCTGAGTGAAAAGCTGACTGGTCAGCGCTGTGCGGGTCAGGTAGGGGAAGGAAGGTCGCCCAAAAAGCGCCAGCTCGTCAGTCTGGCCAAACGAGGCCAGATAGCCGCTCTGCAGATTAGCGACATCGTTGAGCATGCCGTTCAGATCATCGATGGAGATATGAGAGATATCCATCTGATAATACCAGCGCATAGTCACAACGGAATTCACCGAAAAAATAGCGTCGGTTCGGTTCTGATTGGCCAGTTGATCGGCCAGGTAGAGCAGACTTTCATTGGGCAGCAACATCGAGGTCGTCATCAGGGTCGTTTTCCCATCGCTGGCCAGGGTAGAGAGCGGATTAAAATCGCTGCCATGCCAGTAGGTTGCCTGGCGCGCATCGCCGGCGAAAATGCCCGCCACCACAGCCGTCAGTTGCAGCGTTCCCTGCTTCGGAACCTGCGAACCGTTGGGATCATATGGACTGGCATAATAGTTAAAGGAAAGCGGAACCGTGTCCCCCAGCTTGAGTTGCAGCGCCTTCGCGGTCGCCGCCGAGATCATCACCTCGACCTGCGTCAACGAACTGGCGGTGGTGGGCAAATGGCCCTGAAGCTTGCCCAGGCGCCCGGCGGCCTCAGTCGTCTCCACGCCCTGCATCACCAGGGTTCGCACCATATGGGGAGGAGAAGAACGAAAGGTAAAATCCGTCGAAATCAGCGAGGTCTGGGTCTCATGCAGCACCTGGTAAGTTGAGGTCATATTCTGCTGGAAAAGCTGGAGAAAGTCATGGGAAACCTCATTGCGCACATTCGATGAGATGCCCAGGGCAGAGGCGGTGATCTCAATCTCGCCATTCGCAGTGTTGGAGGCCAGCATACTGCGCAACCCGGCAGTATTCATCACGGAAGTAAAAGCAGGAACCACGCAGACAATCACAATCGCGGCCACCATGCCAAGCGTGATAATTCCCATCAAAAAACTGGTCCGACGCAGGCCCGCGAAAGCAAGGATCAGATTAGAGGTCAGAGAAAAACCTCTGCGGGCAGGGCGTCGAGTGTTTGAGCTACGAGACATACTATCTCTTTCCTCTCGACCTGAATTTTTTCTGGCTTCAGAGCTGTCTACATCGTCTTGTAAACGTTTGCAATGCTCATTAAGAGAGATACCATAGAACCCCCTGGATTGTCAACATAAACTTGTATCTTTCGATTATTCCAGGTATACTTCCCATGCTTTACCGGATAAAACCAGTTGGGCCTCCGAGTGAGCAGCTGGTCCCGGCTTGCCAAGGAGATGAGAGTGAGTACAGTCGCAGAGCATGGACATGCGCAGTGGGCTGCTCAGGCGAAAGCAGAGGAAAAGGAAGATTGGGAAGAGTGGTGGGATCAACTGCGGCGTGAGCCAGGGATGGAGCCGTTCTTCGCGGCACGTGAACACCGCTTCAGCACCAAAACGCGTCCCCCTGGTACGCTGGTAGATGTTCACCTGGCGGCGCTGCGCAACGCGGGATTTCGTGAAGTCGACGTGATCTGGCAGCACCTGGACAACCGGGTTGTGATGGCCATCCGTTAGCCGAGCGGTACGAGCCAGCAAACGGCGTTTTCCGGGTTCTGCTCGCTAGAGCCTGGTACGCATCAAATGGACGCAGTAGGGGCCGAACAGCGACATAGTGTAAAAGATATCCGGGCCATCATTCCAGAGCGGCGTCATATAGGGCGCGTAGAGCTGGGGATATTGCTCGCCGGTGACAATATCCTGCTCCGCGCTCCAGGGACCGGTGAGCTGGTCGGCGGTGCGCAGGACAATGCGATAGCGCGGGTCATTCAAATACATCATCAGCCATTTTTTGTAGTACGAGTTCCAGCGCACCGAGAGTTCGCCCACGGGAGCAGGCACAAGCGTCACCGCCGCGCCGGGATTATTGGCCTGCCAGGTCTTGCCATCCCAATAATGGTACGCTGTCTTATCCAGCAGAGCCGATGGCTCGACGCGGGCGAGCTGGAGGCCGCCGTACCTGCCCCCTGGAATACCAAAGAAATAGAGATACTGCTCGTGCTCCACAATCGCCACCTGGCCAAAATTGCTCTCGGCGGGCCAGACCATGTGCGGATCTTTCGTCCACGTCTGCCCATCGTCGTCGGAATACGCCAGGCCCGCGTGGTTCAGCGTCCAGTGTCCAGGCTTATCCCACGTCTTCACCGACATATAATGCAGAAACATACGGGAAGCCACGGAAACGCCATAGGTAGGAATGACCGTTACTTCATCCCCGGACACGCGCAGGGCTGAGAGCAATTCTTTCGCGTGTCCGGGCTGATCGGTAATCATCGAGTCGAAGACCAGTCCTCGCAGCGGATTCGTGTCCGGTCCGATGGGGATACGCGCCATCACATTGCTGCGCCAGTCCTCGTGCTGTTGAGAGGAGAAAGGATCGGCGGCTGGCCCGCCATACGAATCGCCGAAGACCATGTACATCTTATCGCGATGGAGAAAAGTATGCCCCAGATCTCCGCCATAGAAACCCCAGCGGCTATCAGTGTGATTGATCGATCCAGCTCCATTCTCCCGGGCAATCTCATAAGTGATAGTATGGCCATTGGTAATCGACCTGCTCATTGGTGGACTCCCGTTTGTCGCATGTTTCCCCTCGTTCAAGGCAAAGAACGTCACCCCTGTGCCCGCCGCGACACCCGCTCCGGCCACAACAGCTCCCCCGATCAGGAGACGCCGCCTCGTCACTGCCTGACCTCTGTGTAATCCCTCATCGTGAGCCATAGATCGCCATCCTTCCCCAGGGCGTCATAGAGACGCGGTTATGCCATCTGTCCAGGCTACAGTCCAGCTTTTACCCGGTGTTTTCGCCATTGTTTGAAAAGGTTTTCTCAAAAATATGTGTGAAAACCTTTTCAAACCACCGGGCTAAAATCAATGGTACTCGATCTTTACGCTCCCTGTCAAGCATCTTCGCCGGGATGGTGGTCCTCTCAAAACATATTCTGAGAATCAGGGAGGGCTTGACAAAGTGAACTTTACCAATCTATACTTCCTGCTAAGGTCATACGAGCGTCCGGGTGCCTGTGAAAATGATTTCATGAAGAGATATCTAGATCACCCAGGGCATGAAAATGTTTTCACTGGGCAAGGGCCGAGCCACAGGCACAGCTTTTTCCAGCCAGGGAAGCCGAAAGAGCGATCAAGCGAGGTTTGTATTTACCCTGTGAGGTCTGTCGTCCCGGGACGGTGCTCGTATTGGACAGCTATCTCAGGGCATTTGTCCTGTTGTTACAAGGTGTAAGGAGCGATCAGATGACCATCCAGAAGCCTCTCAACGAGGAAGCAGCTTTCACCAACTCCGAGGATACAACGGCCAGTATCCAGCCGACATCACCTGACCAGACTGGCAAGCATGGGACGACACGTCGACAGTTTTTAGGTACCGCCGCGAAATCGGCCCTGGCGCTGGCCGGGGCGACCTCCCTGGGTCCGCTGGTGACTGCCTGCGGCTCCAGCAGTTCCGGCAGTAAGAGCCAGGTAACGCTGACCTGGTATCGCGAGGGCAACCCGGACGAAATCGCCTTCACGAAAAAGATTGTCAACAAGTTCATGGCGGATAATCCCGATATCAAGATCGTGATTCAGACAGGCGATGGCGTCAACCATCTGCAAAAGTTCAATACCGAGCTGGCGGGAGGTTCGCCGCCGGATCTGACGATGATGTGGGAACTCGATTACGGCAGCTACGCGAAAAAAGGCGTCTTCATGGATCTGAATCAGTTCATCAAGAGCGATTCACAGTTCCAGGATCAGGTCTTCTCCCAGGAATACAAGCCGATGATCGATATGTTTACCTGGGACGGCAAGCTCTACGTGCTGCCTGAGCAGGTGACAGATACGGTGCTCTACTACAACAAGGACCATGTGCAGGCTGCGGGTCTGCAGATGCCTACGTCCTGGGATGACGCAAGCTGGACCTGGGACAAGTTTCTTGACTACGCCAAAAAATTGAACCAGACTTCCGGGGATCGCGTGACGCGCTACGCGTTCTCTGAGATGTGGTGGTATGGTCTGACCGCCTGCAATGTCTTCGCGGCGGCCAATGGCGGCAACTGGTTCGCCAATCCCATCAATCCGCCTGCCGGTTCCAGCAACCTGGCAGATCCCAATATTGCGGCGGCTGTTCAGTGGTACGCGGATCTGACCAATGTTCACAAAGTCGCGGCCCCTTCTAAAGCGCTGACCGCGCAGGCGGGCTACCAGCAGTTTATGAGCGGGCGCACATCCATGGGAATCGCGGGCCACTGGTTCTACGGCGCCTTCGCGGGCGCCTCCGGGCTGCATTTCGATATCGCGCCTATTCCGATAGGTCCGAATGGCGGCGCTACCTCGCACACCAACACTGGCGGGACCGGGATTTCGATTGTGGCCAAGACCAGGCATCCTGCAGAGGCCTGGCGTTTTGTCAAATACTGGGGCGGGCCAGAAGCCTGTGCGATGCGCAGTTCGTGGCTGCCGCCTTTGCAGAACGTTGGCTATTCCTCGAACTATACGCAGTCAAATTCAGCCATGGCGCACGCGAATCTGTTCCTCGATGTCTTAAAATCGGGCTATACCCATTCTCTGCCCATCTCTCCCGCCTGGGCGACATTCAGTATTCCCTGGAATACGCTGACGACGAATATCTGGGATGGGAAAAAGAACAGCAGCGCGCTGGCCGACCTGGACAAGACGATTAACCAGGATATTCAGAAATACGGCTAAGGTTCTGGAGATCGTACCTGATCTCGGGACATCAGGGCAAATTGCCATGAGGCACTTCTGATGTCTCAGGATGAGAGAAAAACGCGTTTATCATCCCGCATGTTGCCAGCGCAACAGCGGCGCGTTTCCCCTCCCCAGGAGAAAAGATGAGGTTTGGCGAGCGCGCGATGCTCGCCAAACCTCATCCTCAAAGAAGGGCGAGACGCGGCAAGCGGTCTGTGGCGCAGCAAAAAAGCCGGGAGGACTGATAAACGAACTTTCGGGGTGATTCTATAGAAGAGGAAGGACTGTTTATGGCTGCTATGACTTCCCGGGCGAAACGCGTGCGACCGGCGCCACGCAGGAGCCTCAAACGCATCCTGGCGGCATATTTGTTTATTACGCCCAGTTTTCTCGGCGTGCTGATCTTTATTGCCTTTCCAGTGCTCTTTGCGCTGTATATGAGTCTGCAACAGTGGGATGGGATTACGACACCTCAGTTTGTCGGCCTGGAAAATTTCGCGACGATTTTTCAGGACTCGATTTTCTGGCTCACGCTGCGCAATACGCTGTTATATACAGGGGTAACGGTCTTCGTGGGGGTTCTGATCAGTCTCGGCGTGGCCCAGTTGCTCAGTCACCATGTCGTCGGCATGAAGATCTTCCGCACCGCGATGCTGATTCCGGTGGTGACTTCGCCGCTGGCGGTGGCAGTGATCTGGAAGTGGATCTACGACTACAATAACGGGCTGATTAACGACGGACTCTCGCTTTTTCATATCCCGCAAATCCCCTGGCTGGGTGATCCCATGTGGGCCTTGATCGCGCTCTGCATTCTCGGTATCTGGATGGGCTTTGGTCTGCCGACGATTTTACTCATGGCGGCCATTCAAAATGTCCCGGAGTCTTTGATGGAGGCGGCGTCAATCGATGGGGCTACCGGCTGGCGGCGCTTCTGGCGCATTACGGTGCCGCTCATTTCGCCGAGCATCCTCTTTGTCACGATTACGTCGTTTGTCAGCGCCTTCCAGGTCTTCGCGCAGGTCTACTACCTGACCAATGGAGGACCGGATTATGGGACAACGACGCTCATGCTCCTGGTGTACCAGCGCGCCTTTACGCAAAACCGCTACGGGGAAGCCGCCGCGCTTTCGTATATCATGTTTGGCATCATTTTCCTGGTGACACTGATCCAGTTGCGAGTCAGCCGTAATACCGTCAATGCCGCAGCAGAGTTTGAGTCCTGATAGCATATGCCAGGTCTGGGAGCAAGAAGTATGCATGTAGAAATCGCACCAAAGAGTGGAATGACCCGCTCTCAAGCAAAGAGACCGCAGACACAGGGACGTGCCAGGCGCGCAGGTCGCAAGACTGTTATCTATCTATTGTTGATTATCATCACGCTGGCGGTGGTCACCCCCATTTTGTGGATGCTGACGACCTCGTTAAAAACGGAGGTAGAGGCTTCGACTTTCCCGCCGACGCTCTTGCCGGCTATCCCACAATGGCATGACTATGCTGATGTCTTCAACGCCGTACCTTTTCTGACCTATCTGGGCAATACCGTTTTCTATACCGCCGCCGTCACGCTGGGACAGTTCGTCTGCTGTTCTCTGGCCGCCTTTGCCTTTGCCCGCCTCAGCTTTCCGGGACGCAACGCGCTGTTCATGGTTTACCTGGCGACGATGTTGATTCCAGCTGCGGTGACACTGATTCCGAGCTTTATCGAGATGCAGGCTTTCGGCTGGCTGGATTCGATCTGGGCCATGACCATTCCCGGTATGCTGGGCAGCGCCTTCGGGACGTTCCTGTTGCGCCAGTATATGCTGGCCATTCCCAGAGAACTGGATGAAGCGGCCATGCTCGATGGAGCCGGCCCGTTCTATATTTTCTGGAAAGTCATCCTGCCTCTCTGCAAGCCCGCGCTGACGGCCCTGGCTATTTTTACCATCCTGGCGGTCTGGAATGATTTCCTGTGGCCCCTGGTCATGCTGCAAAGCGACTCGGTG
>DASZXF010000164.1:0-6768 GCA_035546055.1 Ktedonobacteraceae bacterium | reverse complement strand
AAGAGGATTGAGGGGCGTTGTTGAAACAGGGAGGTGAGCTGGGGCCGGCCTAGTCCCTCTCCCTGGCGGAGGAGCGGATACGCCGACAGGCGTGGCGCCAGGAGGGCGTAACAGTCCTGGAGCATACGCCGGCTCGAAAAGAGCAGAAAGGCACGCCCACGTGAGGCCTCGACCAGGTGCCCCATCTGCTCCGCGACCGCTCTGACGTAGACCGGGTAGAGATCCTGCCGCTGGCGCTGGTGCTCATTACGAGCAGAGACTGGCTCTGGTACCACCTGCGGCGGCGCCAGATAGAGCAGCGCCTGGTGCTCATAGTCAAACGCCTGGGGGAGGACGCATTCCATAACCTCTTCGCCCGCCAGTCCGACGCGCTCGCGGAAATAGGCGAAGGGTGACCCGCCCTTTCTGGTGGCTGTACTCGTCGCCAGCGTCGCCGAGGTCAGGATCATTGGTTTATCGAACAGCTTGTCTTGCAACAGTGGAGCGACATTGAGCGGTGCCATACACGCCTGATAGGCAAAGCGTCCGTTGGGACGTTCCTCCCGCTCGGCGTAGTACACCCAGTCTTTATCATCAGGCACAAAGACCCGGCGAACCATCTGGATCATGGTCTCGACGCGTTCAAGCAACCGATTATAGAGCACGCTGGCTTTCTCATCCTGATTGACTGGCCGGTTGATGCGCAATTGCTTGAGCACTTCGTCCAATTTGCTGGCCAGGGCCGCTGCTTCCTCCATGGGCTGTACCAGAAGCAGGCGACTGTCCGCGTTGAACGGCAATTGCTCGACGCGCTGCCAGAGCAGCACATTGAGCGCTTTGATGGTGTCGCGCAACTCAGGGGACGTATGCTCCTTGAGCAGCGATCCATTGAGGAGCGCATAGATCTGACCGGGCTTGACGACGCTGGTAAAGGCGCTCGTGGCCTCTGCCTCCAGGTGATGCGCTTCGTCAATCACCACCGCGTAATGGTCGGGAAGCAACGCATGATCCAGCGCCGCGTCCAGCAGCAAAAGGGTGTGATTGATGATAATGACCTTTGCCTGTTTTACCTTTTCGCGCATGGCGTAAATGTAACACTGGGCATAAAACGCACAGTGTTTTCCGGCGCACAAATCGCTATCGCCATTCACACGCCCACGAATCTCCGCTGGCAAAGGAAAAGGGACATGTTCCAGATCCCCGGTAAAGGTGCTCTCTTTGAGCAGAGCCAATACACGCTCAAAATTGGCATCCGATTCCAGATCGGGATCTTTGCGCGCCATCTCGATCCGATCGAGGCAGACATAGTTGCCCATGCCTTTCATAAGTGCCACCTCGACGTTGGCGAGGTAGCGCTGGAGAAAGGGAATATCCTTGCCGAAGATCTGTTCTTGCAAGGCTTTATTCCCGGTTGCCACCACGATGGGTTTCTCCAGGGACGCGGCCAGGCGAAAGGCCGGTATCAGGTACGCGAGGCTTTTGCCCGTTCCGGTCCCGGCTTCCCCGATGAAGCGCTTTCCGCTGGCCAGCGCTTCGGCAATCTGGCTGGCCAGGGTCAGTTGCGTCGCACGTTGCTGGTAGCCTGTCAACTGATTCGCCAGCGTGCCGCCAGCACACAGATCCAGCACCGTCTGCGCGACCAGGCGCTCGGCGACTGATGAGGGGAGTGATACAGCCATGAGCGTTCCTTTCTTTTAAGGAAGAGCAAACGCCTGGACGCGCAACACGCATCCAGGCACAAACGAAAGAAGGGGAAATGAACGCGGAGAGGCAGCCGCCGTCTCCAGCGTTTCGATGGACCAGGTTCTCGCCTAGACCTTCATTGGCATGAGGGCATGGACCAGCGTTTCGTCCGTGGCACCCATCATGAGGCCTGCCGGGGCCGGGGTTTTCGCGTTGATCGCCTGGCCAATCTCCAGCACCGTCTCCTGATCGGTGATGGATTGCAGCGCATCCATTACCAGAGTGCTGTTAAAGGTAATCTCCGTGTGCGGGCCACGAATGACAGCCGGTATACTCGCCATCGTGCTCCCGGTTTCGCTTCTGGCCAGCACCGTGACTGTTCCCGGCTCCAGGCCGGCGCCGGGATGCATGGTCACCTGGAGCGCTTTCTGTTCCCCGGCAAACAGGCGTGCGCCTCTCACCAGGCGATTCAAATCCTCGGTTTTGGCCACGACTCGCACCGGACGCTCCGGGGGCACGACGGAGCGATAATTGGGAAACTCGCCATTCATCAGGATGGCGGAGAGGACAAAGCGCGGTGTCTGAAACAGAATCTGGCTCCGGTTGGCATTCAAACTCATCACGAGCACATCGTCGGTGAGGATGCTGGCCAGTTCTCGTAACGCGTGAAAAGGCACCAGCACGTTTCCCAGCGGCGTGGCATCAACCCCCGCCGGGAGGACAACCTCGCCAAATGACACCCGGCGTCCATCTGCCGAAGCCAGATGCAGACGCTCAAACGCCCCTTGAAGCAACAGACAGGTGAGCGCAGGGCGACCATCATCCTCGCGAATCACCGAGACGCCCATCCAGCGAATAGCCTTGCGCAGCGAGGCGGGGAAGAGTTGAAACGCTTCCTGCTCCACCACGGGGAAAGGCGGAAATTCCTCAACGCTCATCCCTGTAAAGGTGGCCTGGCCGCCCGGATACGTCAGTTTGACCTTCCAGATATCCGGGTCGATCTGGAAGGTCAATCGTTCCTGCTCAATGGTGGGCAGGAGTTCCAGGAGCAGAGCCGCTGGCAGGGCAACCGTACCAGCGGCGTCCCATTCGTCCAGAGAAACACATACCGTCAGACTAATCTCCAGGTTGGTGGTCTGGAGTTTTACCTGACGTTTCGCGGCGTCAACCTCGCAGCGAATGTGCGCCAGGAGAGGCATCTCCGTTTTCCCCCTGGCTGCTGCATGAGCGAGCAGGCTGAGGGCGTGAAGCAAGGGGGTCCGTTGGATCACAAAGCGCATAGAAACAACCTCCAGGAAAGCGCAGCCCCTTTCTCTCTTCAAAGAAAGGGGCTGCGCAGATACGAAAAGAAAAGATCAGGACGCCGAGGCAGGGACCAGCAGGCTGCGGGCAAATGCTTCGGGCTTCTTTTGCCCCAGCGCACGTGCAAGACCAAGTGCAGTGATGGGTTCAGAGCGGGTTTCGGGCACTCCTGTACCAGCAGCACGCAGGGTGGTATAGGTGGCAAATGCGGAAAGGCTCCCTTCAAGAAGCTGCGCGACGTAATGTACCACCAGACCAGCCATATGCAGATTGATCGTTCCCGATTGCGCGGCTTCGGTGATCTGGATGTCTCCACAGGCAAAGCTGCGCACCGTGTGTGCAGCAGCAGGCGCAGACTTCACCAGGGCCGGCGCCAGCAATGCAGGTGAGGGAAGCAACTGGCAGGGCGTGCTGGCCAGCGATCCGCGCAGATCAGCCAGTTGGGCAGTATTGCCACTATAGACCTGCCCATAGTCGTTTTCATTGCCAGCATCCACCCACCAGATCCGCGAAGGCGCTGGCTGGTTTTCCAGGCAGTGCGCAAGGCACTGACGCGCTTCCGGGTTATCCACGCACCCGATCAGGATAATCAGCGTGTCCGCCTCTGCAAGGGGAAGCAGATTGGGCGAAAAAGCCATTACTTTCGCGTGGATCTCGTTTCGCTTCAGGGTAAACCCCAGGCGCAGCCGATTGGCCAGAACCTGAGCCTTGGGCGCGCCCACTTCAAACGGATAGAAGTGTTGCCGCGCCTCCACATTCTTGGGTTCGACCAGATCGTAATCCACCAGCGTGAGCGAAGCATCACGCGGATGCATAGCCTGATTCCACCGCTGGTTAAAGCGACGCACCATCTGTATCAGCGGGAAAGCCGCGAGGCTTCCGGTTCCACCGACGCCCACCAGAAACAGGCGGACATGATTCCCCTGATAGGCAACTGCCGTATGCGAGGCGGTGAGATCAAGGGTGGTCATCGTCGCCCTCCATGCCAGGAGGCGTCCTGAACATCGGAAGGAAGCTCCAAAAAGAGGTCTGCCGGCAGCAGCCAGGCATAGCCGTGGATACAGAGACGCACCAGGATCTCTCTTTGTCTGCCAAAGCCGCCTACAACAAAGAACAGACGACAACCTCCATCAAGCAATTCCGCCTCATCATCTCCCGAGGAGAAAAAGGCCGCGAAGCGATGGTGGGAATGCCCCTCCAAAACGGCATTCCACGAGGCGGCGGTCGGCGCGCACGCACGGACACTCTCTTCCGTTGCTTCCTGCTCCGGCTCAACCAGCGACCAATGCCCGCGTTCACAGAGCAGATAAAACAGACGCTCCTCTGGCCCCTGCACATAGGCTCGCCAGGCAGAGGCCAGCATCTCCTCGACGAGCGCGATGGGCACACGGGGATGCAGGAACTGCACCGAGGGGTTGCAATGGACCAGGCCAGGAATGGGGCCGACAGCCAGGGGCAGGCATACCTCCACATCCCGGCTACGGGCCACCAGAAACACCCCATTGCCCGCCAGGAAGTATTGGTAGAGCCTCCGGGGATTGCACACGGGCAGCGGAGCCTCCTGCGTCAGCAGATGATGAGATGGCGCCAGTGCCCCCTCCAGTCCCTGACCAGCAGGAACCGGCGATGGAAAAGGGGCCAGACCACGAATCTCGCAGGGGAGCGTCAGTTCTGGCAGGCAGAGGCCAAAAAGCCCTTTCAGCGTGACCACACCCTGCCGGGCTGCTACCATCCTGGTTTGCCTGGGGAGAGAACCACCTTGATAGAACCAGATCGTCATCAAAGCCTCCTTTCATAGGCGCGTACTACATGGCTCAGGTGAACATCCAGTGAAATCGGTTCTGGATGTTGACGGTACGACGACGGGGAGGTGATTGGCACCAGTTCATGGTCCGGGAAACATGCCGGGGATGCTTCGGCCAGTGCCAGAAGCCGCTCCCGAATATCCCCGTCATGCACGGTCGATTTGCCCTGCGCCCAGTGGCCAATAAAGGGGCTGTCCAGAAACAGACTCAGGGCGGGATGCATGCCTGCCCAGGCAGCACGCGGCGGCGTATTTTCTCCGAAACACAACGCACCCTCTTCGCTGATATTGGGCAACGGATACTGATAGAGTGGCGTCTTGCCAGAAACCGTTCCCTTCTTGACCGCCCAGAGATAATAGTGCTCACCAATACCAAAGAACACCCCGGCTGGCATCTTGATTCGAATGGTGGTCATACCTTGTGATGCCGGTACCTCAAACGTCAACTGATACTGTCTGGAGGATTGGTAAATCAGCGCCCATTGCGCGCCGGTGGGAGAGAGGCCCAGGCGTAAGGTGCCTGCCGGCACATAGCCAGAATCCCAGGAGAGACGATCAACTGCCAGGCGTAGCCGCTTCTCATCCACAAGGTTGACAAAATCCTCGCCACTTTGCGGATCTCGCCACCAGTACGCGGCGAGATGTTGCGGCTCAGAAAAAAGGAGCGCAGCCGTCACTCCAATCATGCCTCCCTGGGGAATATTCAGGAGGGCTTTTAATAAATGGCCGTCCTGCCACGCTGATTCAGTGATGGGGAGCGCGGGCATGGCCTGTTCTAACAATTGTTCCATATATTGACAATCTCCTGAAAACGAGGCATCAAATCTGCCTCCAGCCACACAATGAATGCGATAGCCTGCTCAACCATCAGCCTGGCAGGAGGGAATTGGTCTGCCAGGCTGGTCACAGTCGCGACATCCCAGCACAAATCCTCATCCAGTGTCATATCTGAGGTGTAATCCAGCCAGATATTGCCGGTATTGTGGGTTGTTACGTCTAGAGCCACTTTAAATGCCGAGATAGGTCCCTGTTCCCGTTGACAGGCTCGTTCCAGCCTGTCATGGTTGACATACGGTTTCCAGGGCGTCGAGATGATAGTCGCAACCTGACGCTCGACGAGCAACGGGTCATCACCTGGCCGGTAAAAATGCTCTGCAAGCGTCTCTTCTTCGATTTCACCGGCGAGGTAGAGTAATAGCAACCAGCTGCGATCACTCCTGCTAAGATCGTAGTGATACCAGTCATCCCAACCAATGGGGTCAAACGGCACAAAGTACCAGCGTTGTTCCGCGTTGGCAAGCCGTTCTTTCAGATCACCCAGGGGGAATTTGGTTCGGTGAATGAGGCTCAAAAAATGTACCTCATGCGGTGCGTAGATCTCCTTTCTTCGAGGCAAAAGGGACGCCCTGCTGGCAGCAATGGCGTCCATCGAACGCTGGTAGTCCTGGGGAAACAGCGCGCGATAGGTCTCCAGATACTCCACGACCGAATGCGCCACACGGATAAACTCCGTAGCCGCCTGGTGAGAAAGCGGCCACGGGCGGATCTCAGGAAGTCGGGTAATCATAGTTCTGCACCTCCGGCAGGCAACGGGCATCGTTGCCTGCCAATCTCCTTTCTCCCTTAGAAGCCCGCGCAGGGATTGGATGGAGAACACCCATCCATATTTCTGAGACGCCGGCAGATTTCCTCAAATGGCCTGGCATACTCAAACTCAACCTTTTCCACAACTTCGGCCAGTTGTGGCCCATACAGCAGCAAGATCTCAGCTGGATGGGTCGTTGGATCGAGGAGGTGCCAGTGCAGTTCTAAGGCCAGGCTGAGCGCCGGGTGGTCAGAAAACGGCGCCGTCCGAAGACGCGCGTGAAAGTCGGCCAGGGAGTCGGCAAAAAGCGCCTTTTTCCCCAGCCGTGGGGTCACCACGACCACCTGCACGCCTTTTTCCTCTGTGTAGGAGAGCTCCGCATTCAGAGCGATAGGGGCAAAAGAGAGGGCATGAC
>DASZXF010000163.1:0-8926 GCA_035546055.1 Ktedonobacteraceae bacterium | reverse complement strand
AGGCGAAAGAATGCAAGCAATGAATACGTATCGTATTTTTTTCCTGGGAGCTGGCGCGGTCTGTGAAGCGCTTCTCAAAGGAATGCTCAGCGCCGGTCTGGTCAGGGCTGAGCAGGTGACGATCAGCAATCGTAAGCATGGTGAGCGTCTGGAGGAGTTGCGGCAGCGCTATGGTGTGCAGGTGACCTCGAATAAAGTGGAGAGTTGCCGGGAGGCCGACCTGGTTGTGCTGGCTATGAAGCCTTTTGATCTGCCGGCAGCTTTGCAGGAGGTCGGAGACGCTCTTTCTTCACGGCAGATAGTGATTTCCCTGGCGGCAGGCATTTCCACGGCCATGATTGAGCGGCAGTCGGGTCTGCCAGTGCCGGTCATACGAGCCATGCCCAACACCTCCAGTTCGGTGCAGGCCTCGGCGACCGCGCTGTGTGGCGGTCGCTGGACAACCTCCGAGCACCTCGAACTGGCGCAGCGTCTGTTTTCCGCTATCGGTGTCTCCGTCGTGGTTGAGGAGGAGCAGATGAACGCCGTTACCGGGCTTTCGGGCAGCGGCCCGGCCTATGTCTATTATCTGGTCGAAGCGCTACAGGAAGCTGCGCAGCAATGTGGCCTGCCCGCCGAAACCGCGCGCACCTTGCTGGTGCAGACCATCTACGGCGCGGCCAGAATGCTCCAGGAGAGCGAGCTGAGTCCCGCCGATCTGCGCCGCCAGGTGACCTCGCCCAATGGCACTACCATGGCCGGTCTGTCCGTTCTCGAAGAAGGCGGCGTTTACCAGCTCCTCATCCAGACTGTCCGCCGGGCCAGCGAACGCGCCGCCGAAATGGGCGTTCAGGTCGAAGCCTTCGCCGAACGCGCCCTGAGCGGGAAAACCGCGTGAGACACATTATGATGTGTGCCTCCAGGGAAGAAGGGATGAGAGACAGGCGCGCCCGTCTTTCATCCCTTCTTCCCCGGAGGCACACACCCCATGGATAGTTACTTTTGTCGCTCAATGGCGGGCGTGTTCCGCGCGGCTGATTCGGCGGCAGGCATCTCGGGAGAGCGAGCCGGAGCCAGGGCGCGGAAGACCAGGAAGCCGCTGAAGAACATCACCAGCCAGAGCAGCAGCGCGCCGGCCCAGGCCAGTTCACCACGCCAGACCAGTATGCTGGTGGGCACGCTTGCCTGCCAGAAATCGCGCAGATAACCGAGCGCCGGCACCCCTACCAGCAGGAGCAATGCGAGCCAGTGATAAGCGCTGCGCCAGAAACGCCAGATCAATAAATAGGCCAGACCACCCGTGATAAAGAGGGATGTGGTATAAAGAGGAAGAGGTAACTGCCCCACCAGTCCGCTCGCGTTATAATACCATTGAGAGGTATGAATAGCGATCAGATCGCCAGCGAGGTTGAGCAGCGCCATGAGCAGTCCTCCAGCCAATGAGGCCAGGATGACTTTCCGAGGCGGGTGCATGAAAAGAATGAAAACGCCATACACGATAATGGCGGCGGGTACGACAAACAGTGCGTAATCTCGCATATCCATAGAAAAGGCTCCTTTATTTCAGCAGGGAGGCGCAGTGAGAGATAAGCCCCGTGCGTCTTTCCAAACAGGCGTGTGACAGGCGCGCTCGCAGAGGTTGCCCCGATCAAAAACAGAAAGGTTTTGTCTAATGAATATCATACCGCTTCGTGTGGCCCTGGCTCAAGTGAATGTGACCGTAGGTGATTTGCCGGGCAATCAGGCGAAGATCCTCCAGGCCATGCGCCAGGCCCACGCGGCAGGAGCGCATATTGTCTGCCTGCCTGAACTGGCTTTAACGGGCTATATGCCAGAAGATCTGGTGCTCAAGCCCGGCTTTGTCGCGGCCAATCTGGCTGCCCTGCAAGAACTGATCGCCGCCAGCCGCGACCTGCCTGGTCTGACCTCCGTCATCGGCTTTGTTGACCGCGTACATGACACATACAACGCCGCCGCCATTGTCCACGAAGGTCAGCTCATCGCCACCTACCACAAGCATTACCTGCCCAACTACGGCGTTTTTGACGAGAACCGCTATTACCAGGCCGGCCATAAAGCTCCGCTGTTTCTAATCAACGGCGTGCATGTTGGCGTGACCATCTGTGAGGATATCTGGTATCCCAGCGGACCGCTGACCATGCAGGCCCACGCCGGCGCGGAAGTCATTCTCAACATCAACGGCTCACCTTTTCATACCGCCAAAGATCTGTTTCGCGCGGACATGATGGCCACCCGCGCGGCTGATAACGGCGTGATGGTGGCCTACCTGAATATGGTCGGGGGTCAGGACGAGATTGTTTTCGACGGTGGCAGCATGGTTTTTGACGCTCAGGGCAATCTGATCGCGCGCGGCAAACGCTTTGAAGAGGATCTGCTGGTAGTTGACCTGGACACCGCCTCGGTCTTTCGCACGCGTCTGCACGATCCGCGCCGGCGTCAGGAGCGCATTCAGGTCAACGCCGAAGACGTGCCGCTGTACGTCATCAGCAGTCAGCCGCAGGCAACCGAGCCAATGCTGCGCAGCGCGGAGCCCATCGTCATCGGCGCGCCTCAGCGCATCGAGCCGGTTATGGACAGGCTGGAAGAAATCTACAAAGCGCTGGTTCTGGGCACGCGCGACTATGTGCGCAAAACCGGCTTCCATAAAGCCCTGATCGGCCTCTCAGGTGGCATCGACTCCTCGCTGGTCGCCGCCATCGCTGTAGACGCGCTGGGCGCCGAAAACGTCCTGGGTGTCTCCATGCCCTCCGGTTACTCCTCCGAGGGCAGCAAGAGCGACGCGCAAGAACTGGCCGAAAACCTGGGTATGCAATTCATGACCATTCCCATCGAAGAGACCTTCCGCACCTCTCTCAAAATGCTCAGTCCCGCCATCGGTGAAGGCGATGTCGGGCTGGCCGGGGAAAATCTCCAGGCGCGTATTCGCGGCAACATCCTCATGACCATCTCGAATAAACTGGGGCCAATCGTCCTCACCACCGGCAATAAATCCGAAATGGCGGTTGGTTACTGCACCCTTTACGGTGACATGGCCGGCGGGTATGCCGTCATCAAAGACGTGCTCAAAACCCTGGTCTACGAACTGTGCATCTATCGCAACAGCGTTGGCCCCAAACCGGTCATCCCGCAGGCCGTCATCGACAAGCCGCCTTCCGCCGAACTGCGGCCCGATCAGAAGGACACCGATAGCCTGCCGCCCTATGACGTGCTCGATCCCATCCTGCGCGCCTACGTCGAACAGGATCGCAGCATTGAAGAGATTATCGCCATGGGCTTCGACGCCGCCATTGTTCAGCGTATCATGCGCCTGGTTGATCTCAGCGAATACAAACGTCGTCAGGCACCTCCCGGCGTCAAAATCACCACCCGCGCCTTCGGACGCGACCGCCGCCTGCCTATCACCAACCGCTATCGAGAAACAGTGTAAAAAGCATGAGATGATCGTGTGGTGCTCAAACATAGCACCACATGATCGGGTGATCCACTTCACAGTGTAATTTGGCAGAGATATGGTATACTAGCATTAAAGGTTGACATTTACCAATAGTAGCGCATGGACCTGGCTGTAGGAGGAGCCACGGTTGACGAGGTGGAGGCTGTTCGAGTTGTATCAGCGGGGAGCCTCCAGGGTGCTTTCACCATCCTGAGAAGAGAGACGACAAATCCAACCGGTAACGGTTGGGCCAAAACGCTCTCAGTGATGAAGTTGATGAAAAAGGATCTATTCATCACGGCATCTCGTCATGCCCGAATACAGAAAGGGTACCTCTATGTGCGGTATCATAGGCTACGTCGGCCCTGAAGGGTCCGATGTCACTACCATTTTGCTCGACGCGCTGACCAGGCTCGAATATCGCGGCTACGATTCTGCTGGCATCGCGGTGTTGACCTCCCAGGGGACGCTGGCCCTCCATCGCCGGGCCGGTAAAATCACTAATTTGAAAACTGCCGTGGCGGAAGCTGAGCGGCCTGAGCCCGGTTCTCTGGGCATTGGCCATACGCGCTGGGCCACGCATGGGCGCCCCAATGACACCAACGCGCATCCCCATCCCGATTGCACAGGTCTGCTGACGGTCGTGCATAACGGAATCATCGAGAACTACGCTGAACTGCGCGCGGAACTGGGCAGCCAGGGACATACCTTCCGCTCCGAAACGGATACAGAGGTACTTTCTCACCTGATTGAGCGCGAGTACTTTGGTCCTGCCCATCGGGATCTTGAGCTGGCCGTGCGCCAGGCTTTGAGCAATGTGCGCGGCTCCTACGCTATCGCCGTGATCAGCTCGGAGCAGCCGGATCTGCTGATCGGCGCGCGCTTCGGCGGAGGGCCGCTGATCGTCGGCGTCGGCGAAAATCAGCAATACCTGGCCTCGGACATTCCCGCTCTACTCAAGCACACGCGCCGCGTGCTCATTCTCGACGAGGGCGAAATCGCCGTCCTGCGTCCCACCAGCGCGCGGCTGACTCACCTGGATGGTTCGCTGATTGAACGCGAGCCGCTGACCATCGAATGGGATGCCGAAGCCGCCGAGAAGGGCGGGTATCCCCACTTCGCGCTCAAAGAGATTCATGAGCAGCCGGAAGCTCTGCGCCGCGCGCTCACCGGACGCGTGCGCCAGGGACAGCTCCACCTGACGGAACTGGAGAAAATGCGTGCCGCCGGTCAGTTCGAGGCTATTCAACGCGTGGTCGTGGTCGCCTGCGGCACCTCCTTCCACGCCGGCCTGGTGGCCAAATACGCCATCGAGCAATGGGCGCGCATCCCGGTTGAAGTCGTGACCGCCGCCGAATTCCGCTATAGCGATCCCATCGTCGGACCCGAGACCCTCTGCATCGCGGTCACCCAGTCCGGCGAAACCGCCGACACCCTGGTTGGTATTCGCCAGGCTCGCGAGCAGGGCGCGCCGGTCATCGCCATCACCAATGTTGTCGCCAGCGCCATTACCCGTCTCGCCGACGCCGTGCTCTATTTGCAAGCCGGGCCGGAAATCTGCGTCGTCGCCACCAAAACCTTCGTCAACTCGGCGGTGGTGCTTTACCTGCTTGGCCTCTATCTCGCGCAACTGCGTGGCCAGACCGCTCCGCAGCAGATCAGCCAGTTACTCACCGCCCTGGAAGAACTGCCCGACAAAATCCAGCACATCCTCGTCCATGCTGACAGCCCCGCCGACACCATCGCGCCCCTGGCTCGTCAGCTCGCCAGTGTCAACAGCGCCATGTTCATCGGGCGTGGCATCGGCTATCCTATCGCCATGGAAGGAGCGCTCAAGCTCAAAGAAATCTCCTACATCCACGCCGAGGGACTGCCAGCCGGAGAACTCAAGCACGGTTCCATCGCCCTGCTCGATCCAGAGACGCCCCTGATCGCCATCGCCACGCAGTCGCGCGTCTACGAGAAAGTGGTCAGCAACATCCAGGAAGTGCGCGCCCGTGATGCCCGCGTCGTCGCCGTCGCCACCGCCGGAGACGACTCCATCCGCCTGCACGCCGACGACATCCTGTACGTGCCCGCCACCCTGGAAGTCTTCAGTCCCCTGCTGGCCATCATCCCGCTGCAACTGCTCGCCTACCACACCGCCGTCGCGCGCGGCTGCAACGTCGACCAGCCCCGCAACCTCGCCAAATCCGTCACGGTAGAGTAAGAGCAAAGCGGGACGCGCTATTATTGTTCAGCAACAATAGCGTTATAGATTGGTAATAATAAGGAGCCTCCGAATGAGATACCTCATTCAGAGGCTTCCTATTGAATGGCTGAGAAAGGAGCGCCATTATCCATGAATAGCAGACATCCCTCGCCAGGAGGTAATGCCGGGCGCTGGATGATCTGAGAGATGCAGAAAGGCTGATGCTGGTGTGGGCTGGCTGCGCTTTAGACGGCTCTGGCGCAGGGCAGGTGGACCAGGAAGGTGCTGCCCTGGCCGGGGGTGCTGTCTACGTCGATGTGGCCGTGGTGTTCCTGGGTGATGCTCCAGGCGATGGCGAGGCCGAGGCCGCTGCCGCCTGGTTCGTGGGGGTTGGCGTGGCTGGCGCGGTAAAAGCGCTCGAAGATGTGGGGCAGATCTTCCGCCGCGATGCCGATGCCGGTGTCACTGACTTTGAGAATGGCGCTTTGCTGCTCGATGGTGAGCGCCAGTTCGACGGTTCCTCTGGCGGGGGTGTATTTGAGGGCGTTGTCGACGAGGGCGACGATGACCTGTTTGAGCTGATCGGGCTGACCGTAGATACGCGCCGGGGTGATGTGCTGAAGTAGCAGGCGCGGTCTGTCCTGCTGGCCTGTTTCGCGGTACTGACGAAAGACTTCCAGCAGCAGGGTGTCCAGGTCTACGAGGGCGAGCTTGCTGCTGGCTGCACTGGCGGCGACGATGGCGCTGCGTTTCTCTTCACGCGTGGAGGCGATTTCGTCGGCGCGGGCCAGGGTGAGCAGGTTGTTGACCAGGCGACCCATGCGTTCGGCCTCCAGCCGCGCATCGGTGAGCACGGCAGCCTTTTCTTCCGCTGGTAGATCGGAGATACGCGCCAGCAGGTCGAGATTGCAGCGAATGGAGGTGACAGGCGCGCGCAATTCGTGCGAGGCATCGGCGACAAAGCGTTTTTGCCGCTGATAGGAGCTTTCCAGGTTGGTCAACATGGCGTTGAAAGTCTCGGCGAGGGTGGTAATTTCATCGCGTGTCCGGCCACGCGCCAGGGGCACGCGCTGGCTGAAATCCTGCGAAAGGCTGATTTCGTGCGCGGTTCTGGTGACACGTCTGAGCGCGGCCAGCGTGCCCCAGGTGAGAAGTAGACCGCCGAACACGGCCAGGAGCAGTCCCAGCAGACCAGCGGTCAGCAGGGTCTGGCGCAGTTGGGCCAGCGATTGCTGCACGCTCAGTTCTGAACGCGCCGTCTGGATGATCTGCGTGGTACCCAGGGGGTTGTTGACGGTTGTATAAACCCGTACCGCCTGCCCTTCATAGGTGATGGTGCTGTAAATACCGATGAAACCGGCGCCCAGCGCATTGTCGGACGAAAAGCTGAGCTGATCCAGTTCTGCCAGTATGCTGCGCGCGGCCTGAGCATCCCAGGGAACAGGACTGGGCGCGTCATCCATTCTGGTGGTCAGGGGGGTATTGGTGCCTGCGTCCGAGGTGGTGGCCAGGAGGGTGAGATGGGTGTCGAAGACCTCGATGGCCACGCCGTCTGTGCCCAGTTCGTTGACGCCGGGTAGCTTGAGCGGCGCGTTTTTCTGCTCGGCATTGGCGGCAAAGAAGAGGTCTTTGCCCATTTTGATGCTGGCGGCCCGGTTTTTCAGCAGGGCATCCAGGTCGCTATAGGCGCGCTGCTCGGCCTGGTGGTAGACCAGGTAGCCAAAGCCGCTGAGGATCAATCCCAGCAGCAGAGCATAAAAAAGGGTCAGACGCAGAGGCAGAGGCAACGGGAACGAGATGGCGGCGTTCATTTTCTGCATACGGCTCACTCCAGCGCACGCAAAACATAGCCCGCGCCGCGAACCGTTTGAATCAGGCGCGGCCTGCCCTGTTGCTCCAGTTTATTGCGCAGATGCCCGATATAGACTTCCAGCACGTTGGGTCCACCGGTGAAATCAATGCCCCAGATGCGGTCCATGAGCAGGGAACGCGTCAGCACCATGCGAGGGTTGCGCAGGAACATGGCCAGCAGTTCGTATTCGGTTGTGCTGAGTTCGATCAAGCATTCGCCGCGCCGGGCCTGACGCGTGGCGGTATCCAGTTCCAGATCAGCGTAGTGAAGGATTTCGCGCCCCACGTCGGGCGGGATGGCGCGACGTAAAAGGACTTTGATTCTGGCCAGCAATTCTTCAGTGGCGAACGGCTTGACCAGATAATCATCGGCACCGCTTTCCAGACCGGTTACGCGCTCCATCACGGTATCGCGCGCGGTCAACATGAGAATGGCCATCTGCTCACCTGCTGCTCGCAGACGGCGGCAGACCTCCAGACCATCGATGCCGGGCAACATCAGATCGAGAATCACCAGATCCGGCGGCCTCAGACGCGCCTGTGTCAGCGCACCCTCGCCATCGGCGGCAATGGAAACCTGATAGCCCTCATAAGCAAGCGTGCGCCGCAATGCGCTGGTCAGGCGCGTATCGTCGTCAACAACCAGAATGTGTGTGCTCATCGTGTACCCTCGCGAATGCCGTTCGCATAGATGTCCCCGCATATCATAACATAGCGTTCTCTGAGGGTATAGCTGAGAAATCTGAATTACAACTGAATGCTTTGCGCTGCGCGGGTACTTTCCTTTCCTTGCTACCGGCTGGCTGAGCGCCTGACGGCAGCGTTTTTACGCATGCGCAGGGCGGGCGTGTCGCTCTTCTGCTTGCTGGCCTGAGCTTCGGTGGTGATGAAGGCGCGAGCTTTGTCTTTGCCGGCTTTTTTGCCGAAGCTCACTGGTCTGCCGCTTCCCCGGCGCTTCTCATGTGTGGGACGCTCGGCGCGCTCGAAGTCTTCCGCTGGCCACGCGGGCTTTTGGTTCGGGCGACTGGTCCGCTCGCGACCGGCTGGCGCGGCTTTGCTACGTCTGGCCGGGGCAAAATCCGCTCCGTTCTCGCGGGTGATAAAGGCGCGCGAGCGACCGGGACGCGCTTCCTCGTCATATGCATAAGCAGGCGCGGCGGGCTTGCGTGAGCGCGAGGGCGGAAGGGCGGACCATTGCTCGCGATACGCTTCCGGCTCTCGCTCGGCTGCGCGGCGGGCTGGTCGCGCCTCCTCGTGGTTTTGTGCAGGGGCGGCTGGCATTTTGCGAGAGCGCGCAGATCGTGGCTGCTGGTCCAACTCGTTTGCTAACGCGGACGCTTTGCGCGGGCGCGAGATGGTAGGCCATTGTTCGCGATATGGCTCCTCCGCCTGACCTGAAGCCGGGCGTGTGCGTCTGCGTGCTGGCCGCTCGTCATCCTGCGGACGTTCCG
>DASZXF010000162.1:0-1530 GCA_035546055.1 Ktedonobacteraceae bacterium | reverse complement strand
GCCATATCCGCCCCTACTTCACCGGACGCACAGGAGAACAGCACGATTTTGTCCTGGCGAATAAGTTCGTTTAGATCAATCGATGAGCGAGGTTGACCCAGGATACGGCTGATAATCTTCGTACTGCTGAATTTGGCGATTTTCGTGATCAGCGAACTGGTAAAATCCGACTGCTGGCGCGCGTCCAGAAGGTCATAGTATTGGCGCCACCAGGCAATAAGGTGAGAATCACTCACCAATTCCAGCACCTTGTTGCGAAAACTGGTCTGACGCAGCAACGGGATCACATCCAGCAGGGTGTACTGGCGACTCGGCCCATTCAGAGGATCAGCCGCGATCAACGCCATATTGGCCTCAGCCAGCGTCTTACAACAATATTCCAGAAAGCTCTCGGTACGCGGGCCGTAACTGGTTGGCCAGAGGGCTTCGACGACCAGAATCAGGTTGTCAATGATCTTGTCGCGGTCTTTATTACCACTCATATCCAGCGGATTAAAGGCCAGAGGGAAATCCCGGTCGGCCAGATCGATCACAAGAATAGCATCGGCCAGTTCTGGCGGCAGAGCACCAGCCACGTGATCGACCAGATCGCCGTGCGGATCGATCAAAAGCGCCCCATCAGGTACATCGGAACGCTGGAGGATACGGCCCCGCGCATAGGCGCGCATCACATGGTAAAACAAACTACTCTTCCCCTTGCCAGTGCTGGCTACGGCTAAGATATTTTGCAACAGACAGGCGAAAGGAAAAAACACGGGAAGCGTCTGACCGGCGTGAACCGACACGCCCAGCCTATAGCCAGAGACAGTTGAGAGGAGAGGGGGAGCAAGCAAGGTACGCATGGTCCGCTTCTCCACACAGGCCAGGTCTGGCAAATCCTGCGCCTGGGGTAAATGCCAGAGGGCAGCCAGATCCGCCACACTGAGTAAGTGGTTTGAGCGCGACAAGTCGCGTGCCCATCCATTCCTCCTGAACCACCCCCGCGTAGGGGGCATGAGCAATTTAGCCGTATGGTGTGGCGAGACCTGGTACGGGACAAAAAATCCACCGGAGGCCAGATGATATTGTCGATAAGAAGCCGTGAGCATCCGTAACACGTCCTGACGCTCCCGGCGTCGTGCCCGACGCTCCCGCGCCTGCTGACGCTTTGTACGCCACTCCACCTGCCGCGCCGCCCAGAAGCGCTTCAGATGGGCAACCTGGATTGGCGCTCGCCCATGTTTATCCCAACGGCGTACCAGAGCTATCCCATGCCGGACCACGACCATTGGCACGCGCCACCAGGGAAACCGCTGCGCTGGCCCCGATACCACGGGAGCCGTCCCTGCTGCGGCGGGACCAATTACATAGAAACGCAAGCGCGCTCGATAGGCAGGGCGGGCCGTCTTCTCATCCACCAGGCGCTGGTCGTAGATGCGTGAAGCTCCAAAGCGGCTCATGAGGAGCATGACGACACATGCGCCACCAAATACGACCAGCAGTAGCGCCACTCCACCCAGCACGACCGCAAGGGTTTCCGAGGTGGTCAAG
>DASZXF010000161.1:0-3907 GCA_035546055.1 Ktedonobacteraceae bacterium | reverse complement strand
CGCGCGCGAGGATACACGTGTTTTACTGAAAAGATCAAGTGGAAAAGCAATAAGGATGGTGTGGGAAAGATCATGGCTGAAGCGTTACAGCGGGTAACAGGCGAGGGAGAAACGGTTTTTCTGACCGGGGCCAGCGGTTTTGTGGGCAGTCATGTGCTCCAGACTTTGCTGGCCGCCCGCTATCGCGTGCGTGTGCTGGTGCGACCGGGGTCCAGGCCGCCATCTCCCTGCGAGGGATGCACGACCGTTCAGGGGGATATTCTGCGTGCCGGTGACCTGGTTCGTTCGATGGCCGGGTGTCGTTATCTTGTGCATGTGGCATCTCTCTACTCTTTTTCACCGCGTCAGCGTTCTGCCATGCGCGCTACCAATGTCGATGGTTGTGCCGGGGTGCTGGAGGCGGCCTATCTGGCAGGGATTGAGCGCGCGGTTGTGACCTCAAGCTCGTCTACCGTCGGACCCTGCGCGAACGGGCGCCCGGCCACGGAGGACGACTGGGATCGCGAAGAAGCAGGCTCGGCGTACCATTGCTCAAAGTTGCAGCAGGCGCGGGTTGCCCTGGCCGCGCGTGTGCCAACGGTGCTGGTGCTGCCAACAGCACCCGTCGGCCCCGGCGACTGGAAACCAACGCCCACAGGCAAAATGATCCTGGATTTCATGCGCGGGCGCATCTTTGCCACCCTGAGCGGGGGGCTGAATGTGGTTGCCGTGGAAGATGTGGCCAGCGCGCATGTGCTGGCGCTCCAGCAGGGGCATCCCTGGGAGCGCTACCTGATAGGGGGCGAGGATGTCAGCCTGGCGCAGCTCTGGGCGAAACTGGCGCGCGTGTGCGGACGAACCGCCCCGCGCAGACGCGTGTCCTTTCACCTGGCCCTGGCTCTGGGACAGGCAGACGAACTGCGCTGCCGGATCGTGCAGCGTATGACGGGTCGCCAGATTGAGCCAGTCATCCCCCTTGAAGGCGTGCGTATGGGCGTGCATCAGATGTACGCCAGTTCTGCCAAAGCCCGGGCCGAGCTAGGTTACACGGCGACCTCGGTGGACACGGCCTTAGAGCGGGCTGTGCGGTGGTATCGTGATCATGGCTATGTCATTTAACCGGGCCAGCGGGGTTCACGAGCGCCATCCCATGCTGTGGACGCGTAAGCCCTCGCCCATGGCCGCGCGGCGGCGCCTGCATTTCCTGGCGCCCACGCTGCTGGAATACTGGGCCATGCGTTGCGCGCTGCCCCATGCCCACCTGCACTGGAGCGGGGTCGGCCTGGTGCGCCGCCAGGAGATGCCACAGGGAACCTGCGTTGTTGTCTGTGGTCTGGCCGGCGCTCTCGTCTCCGATCTGCCGCCGGGGACCATCCTGATTCCTGAGCGCGTCGGCCTGGCTGATGGGAGAACGCTGCTGTGCGATCCCGCGCTCGTTCAGGCGCTGGCGACAGCCGCGCACAGTCTGCGCCTGCGCCTGGACACCCGGCCTCTGCTCACCGCGTCCTCGCTGGTCGTGGGCGATGAGCGCCTGGAGTGGGCGCAGCGGGGCTTTGTCGCCGTCGATATGGAAACCGGTTTGCTGGCGGGACAGGGCTTGCGCGTCGCCACTATTCGCGTCGTCCTCGATGGTCCAGAACACGATATCGCCTCGGACTGGCAGCGGCCCTGGGGGAGTCTGCTGAGTCCGCGACTCTGGCCTCAATTGTTCTGGCTCGGTCGCGCGGCGCCCCGCTATGCCCTGCGCGCCGCGCGGGTAGTCAAAAGGGGACTTGGAACGGAAACGAGCCATCTCTTTGTCGAGTAAGCGTAGTTAACTCGCTGTGTACGTTTGTGAGACGGGGGCCAGGGCAAGCACCCCTGGCGGAGGTTGGGGTGTCCCCCATCTCTTTGCCTGCCTGTCGCCACATATGGCGAAAAAACGTGCGTATGGAGTTGATTAGCGAGAGGAAAGAAGTAGAAGTGAATACAACAGAAAACGCCCTGGCAATCCTGGAAAAGACGAGCCGGACCTTTTTCATTCCCATCAGTCGTTTACCAGCCGGATTACAGGAGGCAGTCATGGCGGGCTACCTCTGCCTGCGCGCCATTGATGAGATAGAAGATCATCCCGCGCTGGATAATCGCAGCAAGGCCAGTCTCCTGCGCGCTATCAGCCGGACCTTGCAAACTGCTTTCGCCCCCGGCGACTTCACGGCGCTTCTGGGGAGTTTGCGCCAGGAGCTACCAGAGGTTTCGCTGCGCATCGGCGAATGGGCCTTGCTGGCGCCGCTGCCCATCGCCCCACGCGTATGGGAAGCGACCGCGACCATGGCTGATCGTATGGCGCAGTGGGCGGAGTGCAACTGGAGCATTCAGACGGAAAACGACCTGGATCGTTACACCTTCGGCGTGGCCGGCTCCGTGGGTTTGCTCTTATCGGACCTGTGGATGTGGTACGACGGCACGCCTTCCAATCGTGTGCATGCCACCGGCTTCGGGCGCGGTCTGCAGGCCGTCAACATTCTGCGCAATCACACAGAGGATGGCGGACGCGGAGTCGACTTTTTCCCGCCCGGCTGGGACATGCCAGACATGGATGCCTACGCCCGCCGCCATCTCGCCCTGGCCGATGCCTACACCAGAGCGCTTCCCGCCGGCCCCGTCCTGAACTTCTGCGCGCTGCCGCTGGCTCTGGCCTACGCCACCCTGGACGCCCTGGCCCACGGCGACAGCAAACTCAGCCGGGACGAAGTAATGCAGATCGTCAGACAATACACTCCCGAACACGTGTAAATTATGAACAGTTCCTCATGTTGTCAGAGCATTACATGTCAGCAGACCAGGCATCATGAGTCATCCCTGATGTTTCTGAGGCGGCCCCAAGCGCTGGTTGCGTCCCGCTCCCCGCTTTGGGGATGAGGTTTGGCGAGCGTACAGTGCTCGCCAAACCTCATCCTTTCCCCTGGAGTGGGGAGAGGAAACGCGCCCTGGCGGCGCTGGAAAAATGGGGGATGACTGATAGTGCCTGGCCGTTAAAAGAACTGGCTGATAGCCCGGAAGCACGCTTCCTGGCCGGGATAGTATGGAAAGGAAAAACAGGCACATGGTCACCTCGACCCTGATCAAGGATTACGCCTACGTGAGAACGCATCTCACCTGCGCGACATATGACGCTATTTATCTTTCCCCTCACCTCGACGACGTGGCGTTTTCCTGCAGCGGGACTATCTGCGCACAGAAAGCGCAGGGTTTACGAGTCCTTGTCATAACTCTTTTCGCCGGAGAACCTCGTCCGCCCTATTCGTCGCTGGCGCAGGCGTATCATCAGCTCTGGGGACTGGCCGCAGACGCCTCTCCGTATCGGCGCCGCCAGGAGGAAGACGAGCAGGCCATGCGCGCCCTGGAGGTTGATTTTCTCTGGCTCAACTGGCTGGACGCCATCTATCGTCTGCCCAACCTGGCTGATTTTAGCCAGATAAACGATTATGCCAGCGATTTTTCTCACGATGCCGCCTTTCCCCTGCTGCAAGAGTGGTTGCTGGATCTCCAGAGAGCCTATCCTGGCGCTACGCTTGTCGCACCGCTCGGCATTGGCGGTCACCGGGATCATCGCCTGGTCTTCCAGGCCGTTCTCAAAGCTCCTTCCAGCACCAGAAGGCTCTTTTACGAAGATTTCCCGTATGCCGCGTATCACGTGGACGAGGCCGCTGAACTGGCCAGAATCTATCAACTCGCTCCTCTTCACATCGATATTGCCCGTTTCCTGGACAGGCGCATTCTGATTACCGGTCTCTACCAATCGCAGCACGCCATGCTCTTTTACCCTCCTTCCGCCTTTGGCGAGACGATCAGAGCCTATGCGGGTGAGGGCAGGCAGGCTGGCTGGCGCGAGCGCTACTGGCGGCTATAGCCCTGGTACCCGCCCCTCGTGGGATTTCTCAACGGC
>DASZXF010000160.1:0-11664 GCA_035546055.1 Ktedonobacteraceae bacterium | reverse complement strand
GATGACGATCCCCCCGCCGGTGGCGATGACTACCCGCTCACGGCTGGCCGCTGCGCGCAAGGCTTCGCTCTCAAGCTGGCGAAAACGCTCCTCCCCATAGCTGGCCAGCGCCTGGCCCACCGGCATCCCGGCGCGTTCCGCCAGCACCTCATCGGTATCGATGAAATCCCAGTTTAACAAAGAAGCAACGCGCCTGCCCACGGTCGATTTACCCGCGCCCGACAGGCCCGTTAAAAAGATGCGCTGCATAAAAAAAGCTCCCTTCGGCTCGCTTCGCTCCGTTACGCACAGCCCTTTCTCTCAGCCATCTCTCACACCTTTGTGGAGCTTTCTGAATTTCCCCTATTATAAGCAAAACGAAGGGAATAATAAAGCGCGAAAATTAAGACGCGGTATACGGCTTCACGCCCCAGATGGTCTGAAAATGCCAGACCGAGTAGAAGGTGGGACTCTGCGTCTCCTCCACAAGCTGCTGGCAAAGCTCCTCATAGTCAGGACTCAGACAGCCCCATTTCTCCAGAAATGGACGCAACGTGCGCGAAGCCGCGATCATATCCTCGTTGTACATCTGCGTCTCAGGCGCGCCCGCCCGGTATGTGAGGGCATGCGCCCTGCGCTGCACCCGGGTGAACTCGTGGCGGGCCAGTAACGAAGGCAGACGTTCGGTCAAACCTGTCGATGTGGCCTCAAATAGATGGCCCGCCCGGTAAAAAGCATTCAGCACCATCTCATTGATCCGCGTAGCCGCCTGGCTGCTCCTCTCGTGCATAATCTCCTGCTCGGTAATACGCACAATACCTTTAGGACGCAAAATGCGTGAGATCTCACCGAGTAACTTTGGCCAATCCCAGGTCCGCAGCCAGCTCCCTCCCAGGCGCATATTGACCAGATCAAAAAAGTCATCGGGAAATTCCAACATGCGCAGAGCATCCATCACGTGAAATTCAGTACGCCGGGCGACCTGCTGACTCTCAGCCTGTTCCCGCGCGTAGCTAATCATGCGCTGACTGATATCGATGCCGGCCACCAGGGTCAGGTCGGGATACGTCTGAACCGCCTCAAGCGCCCAGCCACCCGTTCCGCAGCCAATGTCGAGTACACGCCGCAAGTTCGCCTGGTTCTCCTGCTCGGCCAGCACGCCTCCCATTGACGCGGTGAGCAAACGATCCTGAATGGTCAGACGCACCAGTTCATTCTGATTATCCCGGTCGGGCACAATATAGGTGCTCGGGTGTTCGTTTTTTCTGGGTTCAAAAGTCATCGGCTACTTCTCCTTTTGCGAGGACTTCAACTCTTCTATGCGCTGCTTCTTGCATTCTCAGCCAGGAGGAAGTTGTACATTCTTTTCCCTATTATAGTTGAGAAAACATATCCTGTCGAGAAAACACAACCATGAATCTACTCAGAGCGCCACGCTGGCCCCAAAATTGGTCCCGTTCCCTATTGAATATTCATTCAGAATGTGGTAACTTTTAGAGAAAGAGAATTTCACCTGCTCCCAAAAATATCAGAGAACCTCTATCATGTAGAACGTGCGAAGAAGGACGGAGACACATGAGTGCAAAGCTCGCTCGCGAGGTACGTCGCGAGGAAATTACCGCAGCCGCGCGCGATCTCTTCAGCCGGAAGGGATTTCATGGGACAAGTGTGCCAGACATTGCTCGCGCAGCCGGTATTAGCACAGGACTGATCTATTACATCTTCCCCAGCAAAGATGATATTCTGCTGGCCTGCTGCGAAGAGGTCGCCGCCCTTCATCTTGAGTTTTTTAAGCAGACTGTAGATATCGCCAATCCACTTGAGCGCTTCGATTTCATTGTGCGTGAGCTGTATAAAGATCTGGATGAAAGCTCTAAAAACATTCTGATTATGTATCGCGACAGTTCCATTCTTCCGCGCGAGGTGCGCAAGAGAATCCTGTCGATGATCAAGAATCTGGATGAGCATTTTCTGGCTCTCTTTGAAGAAGGTCAGCGCATGGGCGTTTTTCGCGCGGATATTGCGGAGCCGCGCGTGCTGGCGGCCAATGTACTCGCTCTGGGACATGTCTGGGCGTTGCAAAAGACCTGGCATTTTGCCCCTGAGATCGATCTGGCCACCTACACGGCAGCGCAACTCGCGTTTTTTCACGCGCAACTCTTGCCCATCACCCGGCCTGAGCAGCCAGCTCAAGCGAACGCTCAAACACAAAGCCCAATCACGCCTGACCAGACATCAATTCCGTAGCTTATCCTTCCCAGGAAAGGGATTTCAAGCGGGAAGGGGATTGGAAAGGATGTAGATAAAGCAGACATCCATAGTTGTGGACATCTGTAACTCATTGGATATTTTTGTCCAGCAGGGCGAGGAGATTGGATAGTTCCCCGACCTGGGCAATTGTGCAACCGTGCAATCGTGCAACTGTGCAACCGCGCAATCAATGCAAAGGAGCAAAGACCATGGATTTTAGCCTGAGCGACGAACAGAAAATGGTTCAACAGACGATACGCGATTTTGTCAACCGCGAGCTGATTCCCCTGGAGGGTCAGGTGCTGCTGAATGAGCGCGAGGGGCGTCCCGCGCTGGAACGGGAGAAAATCCGCGAACTGCAACAGAAGGCCAAAGATATGGGTTTCTGGGGTATCAATACCCCGGAGGAATATGGCGGGGCCAACCTGGGTCCGATCATGGGCGCGATTGTCGCCATGGAGATGTCGCGCACGTTTGTGCCCTTCGGCTTTGGCGGCAATGCCGATAATATTCTTTACCAGTGCAATGAGGAGCAGAAACAGCGCTACCTGATCCCGACGATCAACGGCGAGCGCCGTTCATGTTTTGCCCTGACCGAGCCGGGGGCAGGATCGGACGCGGCCAATATCAAAATGCGCGCGGTCAAGGATGGCGATCACTACATCCTGAACGGAGAGAAGATTTTCATCACTGGCGGCAATGAGGCCGATTTCGCGATGGTCTTCGCTGTGACCGAGCCGGAGAAGGGTGGTCATGGAGGTGTAACCTGCTTCCTGGTGGACCGCGAGATGGGCTGGAAGTCGAGTCCTATCCCCACGATGGGCGACTGGGGGCCGGCGTCTCTCTATTTCGAGAATGTGCGGGTGCCGGCATCGAATATTCTGGGCGAGCCAGGCAAGGGCTTTAACCTGGGTATGCAATGGATCGGAGCGGGTCGCTGGCGCATTCCTGCCGGCGCGGTCGGCACGGCTGAACGCGCGCTGCAAATGGCGATTGATTACGCCAAACAGCGTGTCTCGATGGGCCATCCTATCGCCGAGTATCAGGCCATTCAGTGGATGATCGCCGACTCCTATGTGGAGATCGAGTCAACGCGCTGGCTGGTGCTCTACGCCGCCTGGCAGGCGGAGAACGGCAAAGATGCGCGCCACGCCTCGTCGGTGGCCAAACTGCATGGCGCGAATATGGCCAATCATGTGATTGACCGCGTGATGCAGATCCACGGCGGCATGGGCTATACCAAAGAGTTGCCCATTGAGCGCTGGTATCGCCTGGTGCGCCTGTATCGCATCTTTGAGGGCACTGACGAGATTCAGCGCTACATCATTTCGCGCAATCTGCTGAAAGGGCATGTGAAGGTCGGGGAGGCGCTGTAATGGCTCGTCCCCGCGTAGCAATTGTGGGTGTGGCCGAGTCCGATCTCGGTCGCACCCCTGATAAAACGGTGCTCCAGCTCCAGGCCCAGGCGGCCAGGGCTGCGCTCGCAGATGCCGGACTCGACTTTGACGAGGTGGACGCGCTCTTTACGGCTGGCGGTTGGGGCTGGGCGCCGAATCTGATGCTGGCCGAGTATCTGGGCATTCGGCCCAGGTACACCGACTCTACCAATATCGGCGGCTCGTCCTTTGAGGCCCACCTGGGTCATGCAGTGGCGGGCATCGAGGCGGGTCTGTTCGAGGTAGCGCTGATTACCTATGGCAGTACCCAGCGCTCGGAGCGTTCGCGCGGACGCGGCGGCTATACCTTCAAGCTGAGCGAACAGTACGAACCTGCCTTTGGTCTGCCAACGCCGGTGGGAGCATACGCGCTGGCTGCTATGCGCCATATGCATGAATATGGCACCACCAGCGAGCAACTGGCAGAGGTGGCGGTGGCGACGCGCAAATGGGCCAGTATGAACGAGAAGGCCATGATGCGCGAGCCAATTACTATCGAAGATGTGCTCAATTCGCGCTGGGTGGCGGAGCCGCTGCATTTGCTGGACTGTTGTCTGGTGACGGATGGCGGTGGCGCGGTGGTGGTGACGAGCGCCGAACGTGCCCGCCATGCGCGCAAAGCTCCTGTCTGGGTGCTGGGTCACGGTGAGGCGCATACGCATAACACTATCGCCAATATGCCCGACCTGGCGACACACGGAGCTGCGGTGGCGGCGGGACGGGAGGCCTTCGCCATGGCCGGTCTGACGCCTGCCGAGATCGATGTGGCCGAGATTTACGATTCGTTTACGATTACGGTCGTGATGACGCTGGAGGCACTGGGCTTCTGTGGACGCGGCGAAGGCGGCGCGTTTGTCAGCGGCCAGCGCACGGCGCCGGGCGGCGCGTTTCCGATGAATACCAATGGGGGCGGACTTTCGTACTGCCATCCGGGTATGTACGGCATTTTCCTGCTGATCGAGGCTACACGGCAATTACGCGGCGAGTGCGGCGCGCGCCAGGTCGAGGGGGCGCGGATCGCGCTGGCCCACGGGACCGGCGGCGTGCTCTCGTCGGGCGCGACTGTCATTCTGGGAAAGGAGTGATGCACCATGCCAGCCCACCTTCCAGCTTCCCTGTTTGCGCAGGATAGCGATTCTCGTCCCTACTGGGAAGGGCTCAAGCAGGGCGAATTGCGCATTCAACGCTGTGACTCCTGCTCGCAGGCGGTGTTCTACCCGCGCGCGATCTGCCCACATTGCCACTCCGATCAGTTGTCGTGGATCGTGGCCAGCGGCAAGGGTACGATCTACTCGTATACGGTCGCTCATCAGGCGTTCGGGCCGTTCGCGGCAGATGTGCCATTTATTGTTGTGCTGATTGAGCTTGAAGAGGGCGCACGAATGCTGTCGCGCCTGCTTGACGCTCCCCGCGAGCGTGTGACGATTGGCGCGGCGGTTCAGGTTGTGTGTGAACAGGTGGAAGAAGATCTGACGCTGCCGTACTTTCGCCTGCTTGAGTAGGCTTTTATCGCCTGCCTCTAACAATGTTGTTTGAGTATATATGCGAGGTACTTACGAATGATCCAGTCCCAGCATGTATCGGCAGAGCAGCTTCATCGCTTTTTCCGCCCACGCAGTATTGCCCTGGTGGGAGCGACCGACAATTCGCGCTGGTCAATCTACACCTTTGAGAATATCAAGAATTTTGGTTTTTCTGGCCCGGTCTACCTGGTCAACCCGAATCGCGAGGTCGTCCACGGCGAGCGCGCGTATAAGACGCTGAGCGATTTGCCAGAGCCGGCTGACCTGGCTTTTATCATGGTTCCGACGCCGCGCGTTTTCTCTGTTGTGGAGGAAGCTGCGCGCAATGGCACTACGAAGTTTGTGGTGCTGACCTCTGGCTTTAGTGAGATGGGTGAAGAGGGCGCACGACTGGAGCAGGAGCTGCTGGCCTTTGCCAGAGAGCATCAGTTGACGCTGCTCGGCCCCAATGGCAATGGCTTTATTAATGTCACCGATCAGATTACGCCCTATGGTCTGCCAATCACGCCGCCCCTTAAAGCGGGGCCGGTGGGAGTGGTGCTGCAAAGTGGGGCGCTGGCCAGCGCGGTGCTGACCTTTGCCCAGGGGCACGCGATTGGCCTGAGCCTGCTGGTGGCCATGGGCAATGAGACGATGATTTCGGTGACGGATGTGGTCGATTATCTGCTCGAAGACGAGGCAACCCGTTCGATTGCCCTCTTCCTGGAAAGTATTCGCCATCCTGACGAACTGCGCCGGGTGGCGGAAAAAGCGCGGGCCAGGCGCAAAACGATTGTGGCCCTGAAAATTGGTCGCAGTGAGGCCAGTTCGCGCGCAGCCCTGGCCCACACCGGCGCGCTGGTGGGCAATGACGCTATTAACGATGCCGCGCTGCGCCAGCTTGGCATTATCCGCGTCTCGTCGCTGGAGGATCTGCTGACGACTGCCGGCCTGGCCGGGTATACCGATCCGCTGCCGGGCCGCCGTATGGGCGTGGTGACGCCATCAGGCGGCGCGTGCGATATCATTTCAGACCTGGCCGAGGAGGGCGGGCTGGAGATTCCTGAATTCGCGCCTGAGACGATTCAGCAGCTACAGGCTGTGCTGCCGCCTTTCTCGACCTGCCATAATCCGCTGGATGTGACGGGCTATGTGGTGGTCGATTCGACGATTCAGCAGCGCGCGCTGGCAGTGGTGAGGGAAGATCCAGGCATTGATTTTGTGCTGAATCTGACCGCCACCGAGGGCGGACGCGAGCCGACGCCGGAGATGCTGGCGCTGACGCTGCCCATGTACGATAACCTGGCAAATCTCATCCATACCAGTCCGCGCCCGGTGGTCCTGGTTTCCAACACCTGTATGGACCTCTCGCGCACCGCGCGGGTGGTGGTGGAACGCACAGGATTGCACTTTACTGCCGGGATGGAACATGGCCTGCGCGCGCTCGGACGCTTCCTCTGGTGGTCCGAGTATATCCGCTCGGCGCCCGCGCAGGAAGCGGCTGAGGCTGAGGTCTCCATCACACACGATCAGCCCTTCGCCGGTCAGTGGTCCGAGGCCCGCGCACGCGCGCTACTGGAAAAAGCGGGCGTGCCTGCAGTACCCGCTTACCTGGCGACTTCCGCCGACGATGCGGCCAGCGCTGCCGCCAGGCTGGGCCTGCCTGTGGTGCTGAAAATCCAGTCGGCCATGCTACCACATAAAAGCGATGTCGGCGGCGTGGCTCTCAATCTGACCAGCCAGGAAGCGGTGCGAGCGGAATTTACGGCCATGCTGGAACGCGTCCGCTCCAGGGCGCCTGACGCTGAAATTGAAGGTATTCTCGTCAGTCCGCTGCGTGCGGCGGGTCTGGAGTTGCTGGTTGGCATCGTGCGCGATGATCTCTGGGGACCGGTGCTCACCGTAGGTCTGGGCGGCGTCTGGACCGAAATTCTCAAGGATGCAGCCCTGCGTGTGCTACCCGTTCAGCCAGCCGAAATCGCGACGATGCTAGGCGAACTGCGCGGCGCGGCCCTGCTGCGGGGCGCACGCGGCCAGGCGGGGATCGATATACCGGCTCTCAGCGAGGTCATTTATCGCATCTCGTCCCTGGCCCTCGCGCTGGGTCCAAATTTACACACACTGGAGATCAATCCGCTCCTGGTCAACGGGGAGCGCATTGAAGCACTGGATGTCCTGGTGGACTGGCTTACCTGATTCATGATAGAGAAAATATTCGGAGGAGAACAAATCATGGGAAAACTTGATGGCCGTGTGGCCTTTGTCACTGGTGCTGGACGAGGCATTGGCGCCGCTACTGCCCTGCGTCTGGCTGAGGATGGGGCACAGGTTGTCCTCGCCGATATCGATCCAGAGGGCTGCAAACAGGTGGCGGCTCAGATCGAGCAGGCTGGCTCGCAGGCGCTCGCCGTTTCCTGCAACGTCGCGGATAAGGCCGCTGTTGAAGCCGCTTTCCAACAAGCCATCGAGCGTTTTGGCCGGCTGGATATCCTGGTCAATAACGCGGGCGTGCTGCGCGATAACCTCTTGTTTAAGATGAGCGATGACGACTGGGAAACTGTGATGAATGTCCACCTGAGAGGCGCTTTCCTCTGCAGTCGCGCGGCCCAGGCGTACATGGTTCAGCAAAAATATGGGCGTATTATTTCGCTTTCGTCGGTTTCCGCCCTGGGCAATCGCGGCCAGGCCAACTACTCCACGGCCAAGGCCGGTCTGCAAGGTCTGACTAAAACGCTGGCTATCGAGCTTGGTCCTTTCGGCATCACAGCCAACGCGGTCGCGCCCGGCTTTATCGATACCGAGATGACGCGGGCCACGGCGCGCCGCCAGGGCCACGATCCCGCTGTGGTCATCGAAATGGCCTCCAAGTCTATTCCGGTCAGGCGTGTCGGACAGCCGCGTGATGTCGCCAATGTGATTAACTTCCTGGCCTCCGAGGAATCCAGCTACGTCACCGGTCAGATCATCTACGTAGCCGGCGGACCGCGCTAGGCGTTCTTCTATCGGCGCTTAGCCAGAGTTCGGCTGGCGGTAAACGGCGAGCAAGCATGAGAAACGGGCTGTTTCCCGGAAAGGCCATGACTTTAGCCGCTCTGCCGCTACCGCTGCTCTGGCTAAGCCCCGGCACAGGGTCAAAGGATCGTTGCTCGCTCCTCTGCCCTTCACATGAGGCAGAAGGAGAAAGCGCGCAACCGCTCATTTGCCTTCGGCAAATCATAAAGGAGCAAAAGCATGTTCGATGAGAGCAAAATTGGTCAGAGCTTTGCCCCCTTCACCTATGAGGTGCAGCGCAATAAGATTCACGAACTGACCACCGCCATCGGCGACACCAACCCGATTTACCACAGTCGCGAGGCCGCGCAGGAGGCCGGTTTCCCCGATGTGCCGATCTCTCCAACCTCCCCGACTCTCTTCAACTTCTGGGGCAATCGCCAGCGTGGCTCCGGTCTGGCAGAGATCGGTATCGACACGTCACGTATCCTGCACGGCGAAGAGGAATACGAGTACCTTGCGCCGATCTATCCCAATGACGTGCTCACCGGCACGACAACCCTGGTCGAAGGCAAAACGCGCCAGGGCAGCGGCGGGCACACTATGGATATTCTGACCATGGAGACGCGCTATCTGAACCAGCACAATCAGCATGTGCTGAACACCAGGACAACCGTCGTTGTGCGCAGTTGACGCGTAAATAAGCGAAAGGAGCGCAGCACATGACTACGCAAACGCAGCCCAGGGTTTATGCCGAAGATGTCAACATTGGCGATGACATCCCATCCCTGACGACCGCCCCCGTTACTCATCTGCAACTTGTGCGCTACGCAGGCGCTTCGGGCGACTTTAATCCGCTGCATACTGATCCGAAAATCGGCGAAAGAATCGGTACTGGCGGCATTATTGCCCACGGGATGCTGATCATGGGCTTTGTTGGCCAGATGTTAAGCGATTACGTGGGGCCGCAGGCTCTGCGCAAATTCGGGGTGCGTTTCAAGGGTATGACGCGTCTGAACGATGTCATCACCTGCACCGGCAAGGTCACCGAGAAGTACGAAGTAGACGGCGAAACGCGCATCGCGGGCACAGTCCAGGCAGCCGATCAAAACGGCGATGTCAAGGTCAGCGGCACCTTTGTCGCGGCTGTGTCACGCCGCGAGGCCTGATCTCTTTACACCAGGAAAGTAGCAGCGCTTCCCGGTGCCTGGAGTCCTATCTCCAGGAGTCGGGGAGCGCAAGCAGCACGCAAGTGCCACGAACCAGGGCCGGCGTTTTCGCCTGACAGAGAAGCAGGCGAAGCGCCTGGCAGCAGGCATTATCATGGATCATCCATGCCTGATGCGCTCAGCCAGTGTCTTCGCTACATGGCAGCGCGACAGGCAGTGATGAATAGAACATCAGCAGAGGATCAGATCGTGCGGTGTTCCTGATAAGCTGTTGGGCAAACAACAGGATCAGGGCACGCCTCGCTCGTCCTCTCGCCGGGGATGTAACCCGGTTCGCCCTCCGCAGGACGGAGCTGAACGGCCAGCGTTCGTCAGGCGCAGGAAGCGCACCATCCCCGCTGTTCTTCGTGCCGGCTCTCTCTTAGACTCGTTTGCCTGGCCAGGTCAGGACATTGAGGTTCTGACCAACGGGTATTCAAGGAGGTTCTATTGTGAGCACCCTGCAAATCGGACCCAGACACCGTTATCTTGAGCATTATCCCAGCAACGGCAGACGCATCTGGTATCTCGCACTGGCTGTCATTGCGACGATTACGCTCTACTACGAATCGTATGTCCTCTCTTCGGTCGCTTCCTTAATCCTGAAACAGTTCAGCCTGGACGTTTCGACCTACACCCATCTTTTGCTGCTCAGCAACTTTATCGGAGCGGTCTCGGCCATCTTCGGTAGCCTTTCCGACCGCATAGGGCGCAGCAATCTGATCGTGTACGGCCTGCTTGTCACCGGCATTGGAACCCTGGTCATGGCGCTGGTGAATGTCCTCTGGCTGTTCTTCGTGCTGATCGGCGTGCTGGGCTTCATCGAGGGCATTATCCTGGTCGCCACGCCCGCGCTGGTGCGCGACTTTTCACCGCGTTTTGGGCGAGCGCTGGCTATGGGCTTCTGGACCGTTGGCCCCGTGGGCGGAAGCGTGCTGGCGACCAGCGTGGCCAGTCAAACGCTCGATGCCACGGGCACCTGGCAATCCCAGTATGTGATTTCCGGCATCGTCGGCCTGGTTGTTTTCCTGCTCTGCTTCCTTTTCCTGCGCGAACTCTCGCCTGGTATGCGCGATCAGGTCATGAATACGGTCAAGGAAAAGGAGGCCGTTGAACACCGCGCCGAAAGCATTGATGTTGAAAAAGCGGTTGAGCATCCCTGGAGACAGATGCTTCACCCGCGCCTGATCGTCAGCGCGGTCGGCATCAGCGTGTTTCTGCTCATCTACTACGCTGCGGTCGGCTTCTTCCCTCTCTATCTGACCAACATCTTTGGCTTTTCGCCGGCAGAGGCCAATGGACTGGTGAGCATTTTCTGGCTCGTGAACGTGGCCGCTGCTATTATTATCGGCTTTGTCTCGGATCGCACGCTGGTGCGCAAGCCCTATATGCTGATAGGGAGCCTGACCACGATTGTGGTGACCATTCTCTTTATTGGCAGAATCGGCGTTCCCACCAGCAGCGGCCTGATGATTGTCTTCCTCAGTCTCTTTGGCATTACGATGGCAGTCGGTTATGTCACCTGGATGGCCGCCTATACGGAGACCATTGAGGATATCAATCCGGCGCTGGTGGCAACCGGCATGGCCGTGGAAGGCTTCATCCTGCGTATGATCGTGGTGCTCTCCACCCTGGGCTTTTCGTTTGTCGTGACCGATGCGCAGAACGGTGCTCAATGGGCGGTCTGGTGGTGGATCTGCACTGCTGGCGCAGCCGTCTTCATCCCGACCATCTTTGCCGTCTATGGCTACTGGCGTCCTGCCAGCACGCGTGCTGCCGCGCAAGCTCGCGCGCTGAATGTCGAGACCGCCTGACCCGGGTCTGCCTGCCAGTGCCTGTGCGCTGATTGCCGGCTCCGCTTCTCATATGAGGAGCGGAGCTGGCTGAGCACGTTTCAGCACCTCCTGATCCTGGACCTGCGCCGGGGTTCGAGGACGACAGGGCGTGTGCTGGCGATATGCTCGCAAAAGTCAAAGAACTGCCTGGTGCTGGTCGCGAGCCTGATAATGATTTTCAATTCCTGGCGCGTGACCTGTTTCTCACCACAATCTGAACAGGTGATATAGCTGTCGATAATCTCATCATCTGACAGGCCATCGATCAAATGCTTTTCGACCAGATCCAGACGGTACTGGCGCTGGCGCAACTCCTGGGCTAGCTGGTGTTTCTCCATTTTCTTTTCCTCGCAGATTTTCAGCAGAAAAAACGGTCTTATTACGCTTCAGCCCCACGGCTGCCACCTCTACCTGACCACCCCAAAACACCAGAGAAGATAAAAAAGATGAGTCCATTGCTATA
>DASZXF010000159.1:0-8427 GCA_035546055.1 Ktedonobacteraceae bacterium | reverse complement strand
TGGGGGCGGGGAGGGGAAACACGCTGCGCGGGTACTTTCCTTTCCTTGCTACCGGCTGGCTGAGCGCCTGACGGCAGCGTTTTTGCGCATGCGCAGGGCGGGTGTGTCGTTCTTCTGCTTGCTGGCCTGAGCTTCGGTGGTGATGAAGGCGCGGGCTTTGTCTTTGCCGGCTTTTTTGCCGAAGCTGATTGGTCTGCTGCTTCCCCGGCGCTTCTCACGTGTGGGACGTTCGGCGCGCTCGAAGTCTTCCGCTGGCCACGCGGGCTTTTGGTGCGGGCGACTGGTCCGCTCGCGACCGGCTGGCGCGGCTTTGCTACGTCTGGCCGGGGCAAAATCCGCTCCGTCCTCGCGGGTGATAAAGGCGCGCGAGCGACCGGGACGCGCTTCCTCGTCATATGCATAAGCAGGCGCGACGGGCTTGCGCGAGCGCGAGGGCGGAAGGGTGGACCATTGCTCGCGATACGCTTCTGGCTCTCGCGCGGCTGCGCGGCGGGCTGGTCGCGCCTCCTCGTGGTTTTGTGCAGGGGCGGCTGGCATTTTGCGAGAGCGCGCAGATCGTGGCTGCTGATCCAACTCGTCTGCTAACGCGGACGCTTTGCGCGGGCGCGAGATGGTAGGCCATTGTTCGCGATATGGCTCCTCCGCCTGACCTGAAGCCGGGCGTGTGCGTCTGCGTGCTGGCCGCTCGTCATCCTGCGGACGTTCCGGCGCGGACGGAGCAATTAGAGTAACTGCGGCTGTGGTATCCGGCGTCTGCTCCTGAACTGGGGACGCGCTCTGAGGCGGCAGCGCGGCACTTTCGTCAATGGTGAGCTTCTGGACGTTGACGGACTGACCCAGGCTGCGGGCCATGCGCCGCCAGCGGGACACATCGGCGGGTACCAGCAGCGTGATGGCCTTGCCCTGGCGTCCCATTCTGCCCGTGCGGCCAATGCGATGCGTAAACAGCTCACTTGATTCCGGCAGTTCATAGTTAATGACCTGATAGATGCCAGCGATATCCAGGCCGCGCGCGGCGACGTTGGTGGCCAGCAGAGTCTGCACATGGCCCCGCCTGAAGGCGCTCAGCACCTCCTCGCGGGCGTGCTGACTCTTGTTGCCGTGCAGCGTCCCGACAGTAAAGCCGAGCTTGCTGAGCTGTTGTCCCAGCTTCTCAACGCCGTACTTGGTGCGGCCAAAGATCAGCGTACTTTCGCCGTCCGCGTCCTGCAACAGGGTACAGAGCGCGGCCATTTTCTGACTCTGGGGAACCTGGTAGGCGATTTGTTCAATGGTGCTCTGCGCGCCGCTGGCCGGAGTAATCGCCACTTTGACGGGATCTTTGAGAAACTTTTCCTCCAGTTTTGCCACCCAGTCGGGCATGGTCGCGGAGAAAAGCGCCATCTGGCGCGTGTCAGGGGTATGGGTCAGGATATCTTCAATCACAGGCGCGAAGCCGATATCCAGCATTTGATCCGCTTCATCCAGCACGCAGATGCGGGTCTGGTGCAGGCTCAGGCTGCCCTGCTCAAGGTGATCCTTGATGCGTCCAGGCGTGCCAACGACAATTTGCGCCCCGTAACGCAGCGCGGAAATCTGCTTGCCATAGGGTTTTCCTCCGACCAGCAGCGCGGTTGTCAGGCGCCGCTGGGCAGCCAGTCTGCTCAGGACGGTATTGACCTGCATGGCCAGTTCGCGTGTGGGAACGAGTACCAGTGCCTGGACGGCGCGTCTCTCTCTGGACAGGCGTTCGACCAGGGGCAGGCTGTAGGCCAGCGTTTTGCCGGAGCCGGTGGCGGACTGTCCAACCAGATCGCGACCGGCCAGCAGGGCTGGAATGGCCTCGCTCTGAATCGGTGTTGGTTCGCTGATATTCATCTGAGCCAGCGCGGCGAGCGTGGCGGGTTGTAACGAAAAGTCATGAAAAGATGGCATCAAAAAATCCTTTCGGCCAATCTTGCCCCTTGTGGGCACGGAAGAGATGTCCTGGGGCATAGCGCCGCCAGGAGGTAGTACCAGGAGCAGGCCGTAGAGGTACGGGAGCAATGCTGCTAGCTGATATCAGATACGAATTTGCGTGCAGGAAGAGAAAATTCTATCGAGGATTGCTCAAAGCTCTTTAGCGTCTTGACCAGGAACAGGATTAAGGTGAGCCACCTGTCCCACGCCTTGCAAACAATCATAACGTCTGCATTATACTTCCGCCAGCGCTCAACGTCAAGAGAAGCGCAAAAACGCGCATCATGCTTCTTTGTTTATCTGCGCCGCACTTTCATGAGCACAGCGTTTCCGGGGCGCAGGGTCAGCAGAGGCTGCGGGAGCAGCGGGGCGGGACCGACAAACTCAAAGGTCAGGTGTTGGGTCAGGGCGGTGAGGATGAGCTGGCTTTCCAGTAACGCCAGGTTCATGCCCAGGCAGATACGCGGTCCCGCGCTGAAAGGCAGATAGGCGTAACGCTCCCCGGCCAGCCTGTTGCGCGGATCGAAGCGTTGTGGATCAAAGCGCAGTGGATCGGGAAAAAGGCTGGCCCTTCGCTGCAATGTGTACGGGCTGATGACCACCGAAGTCCCTTGAGGAATCAGGTAGCCGCCCAGTTGAACGGGCGCGACCGTTTGCCGGGTAAAGGCGTAGACCGGCGGGTAGAGGCGCAGCGTTTCCTGAAAAACGTGCAGAGTATAGGGCAGGTTGGGGAGATCTGAACTGGTCGGCGAACGTCCCTGAAGCACGCTATCGCCCTCCGCCTGCATATGCGCGTAAACATCAGGGTGCTGCGTGAGCAGATACCAGCACCAGGTCAGCGCGTTCGCGGTGGTTTCATGGCCCGCGACGAAAAGGGAGAGCGCCTCATCGCGCAGGGCGCTCTCGTCGAGCAAGAAAGCGGACTCCTCATCTCTGGCGTAGAGCAGATGCGAGAGCATATCCGCTCCCGGCTCGCCGCTGGCCCGGCGCTGCTCCAGCAGACGCGCAATCGTCGCATTGACCCGTTCCAGCGCCCGCCGTACTCGCCGATGGGCCGGGGTTGGCCAGGCCAGGGGCAGATGGAGCGGATTTGTCACCATGCCGGCGAAATGCGCGAAAATGACGGTCAGAGCCTCGCCCAGTTCGCTCTCCTCCCCGCTGACATCCGCGCCGAACAGCAACGCGCTGATAATCCACAGGGTCAGACGCGTCATCTCAGCGCCCAGATCGATGATCTCACCATCGCGCCAGCCGGCCTGCAAACGGCATACACAGTCAAGCATAAGCTGCGTATATGGCAGCAGCTTTCGCGGCTGAAAGAGCGGCGCGATCACCCGTCTGTGCCGGCGATGTCGTTCCCCTTCGCTGAGAAAAATGCCATTGCCGATGACTGGACGCCCCAGAGCGCGCACTGTCGCGGTCTTCTCGAAGCTGCTGTACTGCTCAACCAGCGCGCCGCGCACCAGTTCAGGTGAATTGAGCAGGGGCACCAGGCGCGGACCGAAGTGAAAGGCGCCAATCTCACCGTAACGCTGGCTGATCTGGCTGAGGAGATCCAGACGCTGATAGCGCAGCGCGAAGATATTGCCCACCACAGGCCAGCCGGGCAGACAGGGGATAGGCGTATATGCCTGATGCATAGAAAAACCTCTATTGTCCAGCGAGCAGCGTCAGGGATTGCTCCTGGTCACTTTTTCTCTATTTTCCTCCTCGCGTGGGTGCGACGATTGCACGCGCGTGCAGTTTTCGCACCCCTGATCGGCAAAACTCGGCTATGCTCTTTCCTGATTTGTTTCACGGTTTATCCTGTCTAGTGTATTGCCTGAGATTAAGGAAGGTTGGCAGTTCATGCCGGAGAGAGAGGGGGATCGCCACCGCAAAAAGCGGCTCAACGTCTGCGGTCCGCACCTGCGACGTATCCGGCAGGAGAGGCACCTTACTTTAATGGATATTCAGGCAACTTTGGAACTGGACTACGGCATTACTCTTGATCGCACGAATCTCGGACGGATTGAAAATGGGGAGCGTACTGTCACGGATGTAGAACTCGCGGTCCTGGCTCATCTGCTGGATGTTTCGCTGGAGCGCCTGATGTGGGGAGAGACGCCTCCCGACGCGGGAATGCTCAACGGTATGCTTGAGCAGGTGCAGTTGCGCTATGCCAGGCGGCGTTCCAACCGGAACGAAAACGCTTGATTCTTGCTTATTTAGAGGAGAAGAGGGGATGGAGCCTCTGAAACTGGTCTATTCCTCCGCGCCTGCCGATGCTACTTTTCGCGAACAATTGTCAAAACATCTGCGCCCGCTGGTTCAGGAAAGGCTGGTGGTGGAATGGCACGATCTATTGATCTCGCCTGGAGACAGCGTAGAAGCGGAGCGCCGCCGGGCCTGGCGCGCGGCTGATATCCTCGTCCTGCTGATCAGTGCCGACTATTTTCTACCAGATACCTATGATGAGCCAGAGGTACGCGCGGCTCTGGAGCGGCAGGCACATGGACAACTGCTGGTGATACCGGTGCTGCTGCGTTCGTGTCTCTGGCAGGCGACTGCTCTCAGGACGCTGCAAATGCTGCCGCGCGGGGAGCAGCCGCTGGCCCATCTGGAGGATCATGACGCGGCCTTTGCCGCTATTGCTCAGGAGTTGCGCCAGCGCGTCCTTGCTCGGCGCGGCGTTTCCGCGTCAACGTCTGAGTTGTCCGCGCTGGAGCAAAGCAACCGGCGGCGTCTGCTCAGGCAGGTGCGCGTCACCTGGATTGAGGGCTTGCTGCAACAGTCGCTGCACCGCGCGGTCTGGGTTGATCTACACTTGCAGGAGAAGCCCGACGCCCTGGAAAATCCCTGGCGCCTGGTGGTGCAGGAGCTTGAACACGAGCCGCGTCCCCTGCCTCCTGGCACGAGCATCATCCAGGTGTTCGACCAGGCCGATGAAGAATTGCTGATCCTGGGCGAACCGGGAGCCGGCAAAACTACCCTGCTGCTCTACCTCACGCGCACGCTGCTGGAGCGCGCCGAGGCGGACGAGCGCCGCCGCATGCCAGTGGTTTTTCCCCTCTCTTCCTGGGCGCGCCAGCGTCTGCCCTTTGAGCAATGGCTGGCCGAGGAACTCAGGAGCAAATATCATGTGCCGCTGAAGATCGCGCGGCAATGGATCGCCACGGAACAGATTTTTCCCCTCCTCGATGGTCTGGATGAAGTCGCCGAGTCCGCGCGCGAGGCCTGTGTGCAGGCTATCATTGCTTACACCCGGCGAACTGGAGAGCATATGCCCCTGGTTATCAGTTGTCGCAACGAGGAGTATCAGGCGCTTTCACTTCAATTGCCGCTCCAGTACGCAGTGATGCTGCTGCCTTTTACCAATGAGCAGATAGATACCTATTTATCGAGCGTTTCCGGCCAGGTTGATGTGCTGCGCCAGACCTTATACGAGGACCGCGAGCTGTTTGAACTGGCGCGCAGTCCGTTGCTTCTCTCCGTCTTTACCCTGACCTATCACGGCGCCACCGCTGCTGATCTACCGGCCACCACCGGGCGCAAAGACTATCCCCAGGCGCTTTTCCGCTATTATGTCAGGCAGATGTTGAAGCGGCGTGCTCATCTGCGTGATGTGACGGAGGAGCAAGTTTCGCGCTGGCTGACATATCTGGCCAGACAGATGACCGAGCAGCAGCAGACCATTTTCGCGCTTGAAGCTCTGCAACCGGACTGGCTGCCGGCGCGGGCGCGAGGCTGGTATGGCTGGAGCATGGTTTTGACCTATGCCCTGGTTTTTGGCCTGCTTTTCGGTCCGATCTTTGGTCTGGCCTTCGCCGGCGCCTATGGTCTGCTTTTCAGGACTGTGAGCAGACTGCTCTTTGGCCTGTTTTTCGGCCTCGGTACAGGTATGGTGGGCGGCTTTATCGGCGGCCTGGTCTTCGGCATCGCGTTTAAGCGGCAGCAGACCATTCAGCCAGCCGAGGCCAGCGCGTGGTCCTGGAGCGAGGCCAGGAAAGGACTGCTCATAGGTGTTTCCGGTGGCCTGGTCTTCGGGCTGATCGGCGCGCTGATTGGCAGCCTTGAAGGTCGCACCGGCTCGCTTGTCGTCGGGCTGGCGGCGGCGTCCCTGGCCGTCCTGGTCAGCACCATCGTAGGAGGGCTGGCGCCGGTACAACTGGCGGAACGCGCGCGTCTGGTGCCTAACGAAGGCATCTGGCGCTCTGGCCGGCGTGGTCTGAGCATCGTCCTGCTGTTTATCCTCCTCTTTGGCATCTGCGCGGGCCTGGTGGTGGGTCTGATTGGACCCTCCATCGGCGCTTTCGCGTATGGACCGTTTTTCGGGCTGATCCTGGGAGCGGCTGGCGGACTACTTTTCGGGCTGGCCTTTGGCATCGTCGGGGGACGCACCGGACTGACGGCTTTTCTGAAACATTTTGTCCTGCGCCTGTTCCTCTGGCGTCTCAAACTGCTTCCCTGGCAACTCACCCCCTTTCTGGATGAAACAAGCGAACGATTGATCCTGCGCAAAATCGGCGGGCAGTATATTTTTGTGCATCGCCTCCTGCGCGATGTCCTGGCCAGCTCGGAGCAGAGCGGCGAATAAGCCAGCGACCAGCCAAAATTCAGGTGTATTTCAAGTTCCCCCTCTACACTCTTCAGTGTCCTCAAGCGGCCCCCTTTCCGCATACGAGGAAAGCAGGCAAACACCGGCAGCGGTTTTCCTGCTCAGCTGCTTTTGTGAACGAGCATCAGCCGGGCCGCTCATGTGCTGAGGATGCAATAGAAGAAAGCCGAAAAGGTCAGGTGTTTTTGCACTATGGCCGGAGGAGAGAACATGAAAAAGTCCATTTACACCTGGTTTGCGTTGCCCCTGCTCCTGCTGTTGCCTTTGCTGGCCGCGTGTGGAAGCGCCACCGCGCAGCAGAGTAACCAGCCCGGCCCGACGCCGCCTGTGACGAGCGGCGAATTGTATATTCTCGATAATGCCGGCCAGGCCGCTACCTCCCGGCATATTGTGGCCCTCTCAGTGAGTGGCGCGCAGCCGGGTCCCAGGCTGACTCTGCCTGCCGGACTCACCGACCTCAAACATCAGTGGCTCTACGTTGCCAGCCCGGCTGCCGGAGCGGAAGCGCATACTACCATCTCTGTGCTCGATACTCGCTCTGGCACGCCTGCACGCACCTTTACCATCGCGGGCAGCTACTCAACCGCCGACCAGGGAACCTCCGACTCCATGCTGGCGGGCAATGGACGCTGGCTGGCTCTGCGCGAACAACACGCTCCTGCCGGTACGACGGTCATTGCCCTGGTTGATACCGTACAGGGAAAGCTGGTCAAAACCATCAGCCTGTCCGGCACTTTTACCCTGGACGCCGTTTCGCCTCAAGGCACCATGCTCTACCTGCTGGAGTATTACGAAGCTGGAACCAGCCACTACAATGTGCGCGCCTATGATGTTCAGGCAGGTCAGTTGTTGCAGGGCGATATCGCCGATAAGAACGACCTGGACGAAAAGATGCAGGGCGCCTTCCTGACCCGCTGGTTGTCCGCCGACGGTTCAATGGCCTATACTCTCTACATCAACCCCGACCTGAACAAGGCCTTTATTCACATTCTCTGGCTTACGGACTCAACTGATGGTACTCCTTTCCCCATGCTTGCGCGCTGCGCGGATCTGCCCTCTGGCAAAGATGCCTCCCTTCTGCGCTACTACACCCTGGCGCTGTCACAGGATGGTCAGACGCTCTACGCGGCCAACGCTGCTCTTGGTATCATGGCCTCGCTCAGCCTCAATCCTGGCCTGAACGATCATCAGCTCTGGGAAATTCCCGCTGCCAGGATCGCGCATTTCACGCCTGATGCCGGCTCCTCTGCCGCTTCTGCGCAAAGTCAGGCGCTCTACCATGGCGCGGTACTCTCGCCCGATCAGAGCCGCCTCTATGTCGCGGGCGCGCATGGTATTCAGGTACTCGACACCGCCACGCTCAAGTCCCAGGGCCAGTATCTCAAGCAAGAGAGCTTTACAGGACTGGCCATCAGCAGCGATGGAAAAACGCTCTACGCGGTAGATCCCGCCTCCGGCGTCAGCCTGCTTGATCCCGCCAGCGGACAGGTCCGGGGGACCATTCAGGGGCCGGTGCATGCCCCCTGGGGCATCGCCTGGACAACAGCATAAGCCACGTTTTGCCGCATTTTCTCATCTGGCTCTGTCAGCCGGTGTTGCCTGTGAGCTGAAAACTGCCGTCAATGTACCGTGGTGGATGAGCGGATCGCACAGACCTGCTCGTCCACTACACGAAAACAACTGGCGAGACGCCGAACAGGCAAAGAGAAGCGCTGGTTGGCAGGACAGACAGCAAAGAAAGCTACGCCTCTGCCTCGCTTTTCTCCTGCTCGCCGATCCAGCGGCGCAGGGTTTCCACTTTCCAGTAGCGCGTGCCGTATCCGCGTTCGTGGAATGTGCGATAATCAGGGCGATGCCGCTGGTAGAAGGCTTTTTTGTCCAGCTGGGAGTTG
>DASZXF010000158.1:0-1900 GCA_035546055.1 Ktedonobacteraceae bacterium | reverse complement strand
AGCAGACAGGTATAGAAGCGGTTGACCTCGGCCTGCGGGACACGGATTCCCAGGCGGGCCAGCAAAATATTGGAAGGATCGTCGCGGATATTTGGTTCAGTGGTCAGGTATTCGCTAAAGCCGTAGGGGGCGACCAGGCGCGCCAGCATTGCGCGATACTCAATGCGATTGAAGCCAGTGCGCTCAAGATCCCAGTGCCAGGAAAAGCCCAGACCCAGCAGGATGTGGTCCTCCAGTTCCTCCCTGGCGGCGGCCAGTTCTATCAACCGACCGGCAATCCCAAGCTGACGCCAGTTTTCGCTGACCTCAATGGCGACCTCGCGGCAGATCTCCATCTGCTCCCACCAGGCATCGGGCGGAACCACTGTAAGCTGGCCTACGATTATTCCTTCGGCAGTATAGGCCAGGGCCAGTTCCCCCTGTCGGTGCTCAGCAATCTTGAGCAAAAGTTCATGCTCGCGCTCTGGCCGACGAGCAAAGGCACGCAACCCTGGATCGGGGCTGAGCCGCGCAACAAACGAGCGCGGGCAGCCATAACGCAGATAAATCATACCCGCCGGGGTGGCATAGCGACAGCTCGCGGCAGCGCACAACTCGTTGGCCGCTCCTGCCTCCTCTTGAAATGAGAGCATAGATGATCTCCTTTTCCATAAAAAGAACCGACCGGTTGGACTTTTTTGTAAATAAAAAAAATGTGGACTGGCTAGGCTTCGTCCGTAGCAGGGATATCCGCGCGCAGATCGGCAATGTAGCGGGCCAGGTGCGCGACGGTATGTTCCATGGGTTGAGTTGTGCCATACAGCTTACAGAGCATGATTGAGCCTTCGAGCGAAGCCAGCAGGACGCTCAGGACACTGGTTGCATCGGTGGCAGGCTTGATCTGCTGACGTTCAATGCCCAGCTGGATGGTACGTGAGACGTACTCACGCCAGCTATCGGCAGCCTGGCGGGCGCGGTCCAGCAGCAGCGGATTGGTATCATCAGCCTCGACGGCGGTATTCAACAGGACGCAGCCACCGGGGAACAGCGGATCGACAATGATACTTTGAAAAAACTCGACCATCGCCAGCAGACGGTCGCAGGCGTGCTGGCGTCCCTCAAAAAAAACGCGAAAACGCTGGCGTAGCTGTTCCTGGGCAAAATCAAAGGCTTCCAGGGCCAGGGCTTCTTTGCTGCCGAAGTGATTGTAAATGCCCCCTTTGGTCAGACCGGTCGCGCGCGTCAACGTCTCCATCGAGGTGCCACTATAGCCAGAAAGGCTGAACACCCGCGCCGCGCGCTCCAGAATAGCCAGGCGTGTCTGCTGTCCTTTGTCCATCGGGTTTACTCGTTTCTCTAAAAAACCGACCGGTCTGATTGAAAGTGTACCCGCCAAAGCGCGAGATTGTCAAGAGGATTGGAACGGTACGGGTATGCATCAGTGTTTGCAAGCCCACCAGTGGGAGGGAGCCAGATGGCTCACGGGACTCGCAGCCCCCTGGCATCCGATCACGGCTGTGCTGCTGCGTGCGGGCGGTATGGCACAACGAGGCGCGCAATCATGGGAAGCAGGGTTCTCATGCTTGCGCGCCTCGTTAAACTCTGGCGATTTTTCTTTTCGCCGGCGTTGTGAAGATCAGGATCAGGCGACGGTGAAGGTCACAATTCCGGCCAAGCCGGCATCGCTACAATCCGACTTGGTACACCAGAAGACGCCGGTGGTGTAGCTGCCGACATCCCCGCCTGAGAAGGAGATGTAGCCATTGGTGTCACCACTGTCTATCTTATGCGGCGTCTGACTCTCAATGACAATATCACCGGTCAGATTATCATAGGTCTTTTCTATGACATAGCCTGCCTTCCCTGATAGCTTATACGTGATGTATATCGTATCATCGGTCGAGAAGATCGAGGTGACATG
>DASZXF010000157.1:0-6177 GCA_035546055.1 Ktedonobacteraceae bacterium | reverse complement strand
GGGTTCACCGTGATTGATACCGCGATGGAGAAATGCGCCCCGGCGATTGTGGAGGGTGCGCGACAACTGGGGGCGCCGATTGTGCGCATTCTGCCGACGCATGCCCATACCGACCACGTGGGCGGGCTGGATGCGTTGCATGCGCTGGTGCCACAGGCGGAATTTATTATGCCGGAGCGAGATGCGCGTTTTCTCAGCGGCGATATGCAGCTGGACGCCGGCGAGCCGCAGGACAAGCTGCGCGGCGGCTGGGTACTGCGCAAGGCGACGCCCACCCGCCTTTTGCGCGAGGGGGAGCGCGTGGGTTCGCTGGAAATGATCGCCACGCCCGGACACACGCCCGGACATGCCTCGTTTATTGATATTCGTGATCGCACATTGATCGCGGGCGATGCCTTGCAGACCATGGGGGCGGTCGCGGTATCTGGAACGATGACAATTTTTCCCCTGCCGGCTTTTGCCACCTGGCACAAGCCGACAGCTCTGACCAGTGCGCGCAAATTGCGCTCGCTGGAGCCGAGTCGTCTGGCTGTCGGTCATGGCCGCGTGCTCAATCAGCCGCTCGCGGCCATGGATCATGCGATTGAGGTAGCCGCCCGGCGTCTGGGCATGTAAGTAAAGGCTGGTTTGTTCACGCGAGGTAGAGAAGCGTAGGAAGCGAGGATGCCATGGCTCTACGGGCTGGATTGGATCAGGCAGTGATTATGCAAACTGCCGTCAGGCTGGTGGATGAACACGGTCTGGCACAATTGACGATGGCGACCCTGGCTGCTCAATTGAACGTGCGCACTCCCACGCTTTATCACCATTTTCAGGGTCTGGCAGGGGTGCGGCGCGGGCTGGCGTTGCTGGGCTTGCGTCAGATGGGCGCTGCCCTGGGCCATGCCGTCATGGGCAAAGCCGGGGATGAGGCCATTCTCGCTCTTGCCTATGCTTTGCGTGACTTCGCCCGCGAGCATCCCGGCCTCTACGAGGCTACAGTTCGTTCTCCAGAGGGAGAAGACCCCGAGTGGCAAAACGCCGGGCGCGAAGTGGTGGATATCGGTATACGGGCCTTTTCCGCGTATCACCTGGCCCCGGATGATGCTTTACATGCCGTTCGCCTTTTACGCAGCATTGTCCACGGCTGGGTATCTTTGCACAGCGCTGGCGGTTTTGCTCTCCCTCTGGATGTCGATGAAACATTTCGCCGCCTGCTAGACGTTTTTCTGCTGTATTTGCATAAGGATATACCATCTGAGGATCATGCATGAAAATCTCGCAACCTCTATCCCCCTCGTTCATTTTGCACCTGGAGGGAGCTGCTGTGTTGATCGGCGCGCTCCTGCTCTATGGCTTTTCCGCTGGCAACTGGTGGCTTTTTGTCCTGCTGGCGCTGGCTCCTGATCTCTCCTGGCTCGGCTATCTCGCCGGGGCGCGCGCCGGAGCTTTTATCTATAACCTTTTTCACACCTATGTTTTACCCCTGCTTTTGCTGCTGGTCGGCTATCTGGTGAAAAATTCCCTGCTCGCGCACCTGGCGCTGATCTGGATCGCGCATATCGGCGCGGATCGCCTGCTGGGCTATGGCTTGAAGTATGCCACTGAATTCAAAGATACCCACTTTCAGCACGTCTAGCTCTGCTACCGGGCCGCTCAGGTTACTCTAAAGACCGGTCCCTTTGGTATAAAGGGCAGGTTGCGCCCGGCGGGAAGCAGAAACGCATGTTCGCGATGGACGCGCAGCCTGTCGCAGTAGCCATCGGTGATGATCAGCAGCGGACCGCCGGGCGGGAAATTTTTCGCCTCTTCAAGCAGGTCAATGCCTGGTTGCAGGACAGTGCCGCCACGTCCGCGTATTTTGACGCTGGAGGCGATATTCTCAGGCGGCATATAGCCCTGGTCATAAGCCTCGGCGTCACAGAAGACCACGCGCACGGCGGGGACATCGCGAGCCATGCTATAGCTGGCGATGGCTCCCAGCGCTTTGCCCAGCAGCTTATTATCCATCGAGCCTGACGTGTCGAGCACCACACCGAAGGTGCGCCCTGTTTCCGTGGGCGGCGGAGGCACCCAGAGCGGACGCGCGATATCCGGTGTGGCGGATTGGCGGCGGCTGGCGCGTGCATAGGTGCGCACGCGTTCCTGCAGCGGAAAATGATTGTCAAACCACTGAGCCAGTTGCACATCCCACGGGATAGGCGGCTGGCTGAGCGCGCGAATCTCCTCGATCAGACCGGCTGGTAGCAGGCCACGTCCCTGTTCCTGGTGATACACTAATCCCTGGCTGATGCTGCGACGATAAAAATCGTCCAGATCGACGCCCGGACCGTTCGTCCACCATTCGGCGTGGCGCGGCTCCAGAATATCGCCAAGGCCGACGCCGCGCAGGGTCGCCAGCCGGCGAAACCGGCGCATATCCGTCACAATGCGATCATAGATGGCCTCGGCTGACTCTCCTTTCAGGGTTGGATCGTGCAGCAGGCCAAAGGCAGGCGGTTCGCCCACCTGCATTTCGATCAGCCAGCCATTAATCACATAATCGCAGGCCACATTCCACAGGTACGGATCGCGTCCCTGGCAGCGCACATCATGGCGCAGGCCCGCGTGCAGCAGTTCATGAGCCATGACAAAGCGGCACTCTTCACGAAAAGCAGGGCTATTCAGACCTGATGCCGGATTGATGTAGATCTCCCGGGCTTCGCAGTCGATGGCCGCCACCGAAATGCCCTGGCGGTGACAGATGAGCTGATCTTCAATCAGGGTAAAGCGCGAGGCCAGCGCGCCCAGCAGGGGATAATGGTTGATGAACCAGGCCCGCGCCCGCTGCGCTTCGCTTTGTTGCGCTGGCGGCAGCTCACTATTCGCGGGCGTTTCCGCGCCGCCCGCGATATCCACGGCCTGGTGGACGGCCTGGAGCAGTCCTTGACTGAGCAGCGCCGGCCAGTCCGGCAGTTTCACGCTGGCCGGCAGAGGTGTCTCCACCCGGAGCATATCTCTGTCCGGGCCTGCCGTCCCGCTGTTCAACAGATTTTCAGGAATGCCGCGCTCGCACAAATCTTCGTAGAGCTGTTCTTCCGTGTGCAGACGATAGCCCGGCAGACTGGACAGCTCCAGCACCAGTCCGTCCAGTTCAGGCGGTGGTTTGCCAAATTTCAGATCGGCCAGGAACTTTGCGATTATGCAATCGCAGGCGATATTCCATTCCAGTTCGCGCCGGTGCTGGCTTTGCTGGAAATGGCCCAGACCCAGGTGCAGCAGGCAGTGCGCCACTACATAAGCCCATTCTTCTGGCTCACCGCGCCGCTGCTGGTGCAGATGTAGCTCTCCCCGGCTGGTTACAAGCGCCCAGCCATGGCGCGGCTCATGGCGAGTAATCGAGGCATGAGCCGCCAGCGGACCAAAGATGGGCTGGTGGCGTGCCAGAGCCACACCTTCTTCACGCTGCCTGACGGCTGGATTATCCTGCGAGGAGCGCCCGCGATGTTTATTTGGCATGTTTTTTATCCGTTTTTTCAATCAGGCGCGGCAGGTCGCGAACCACCTCAACCAGAAACCAGTCGGGGAGTGTATGGCCTTCATCGTCCTTCATCACCACCATCTGAGCCATCTCCAGGCTGATGCTGGCCAGTTCTTTGAGCAGCGCCTTGGCCTGGTAAGCCAGTTCACGATGACTATTTTTCAGACTCTCCTTTTGCTGGGGAAGTTCTTTCGTCAGATGGGCGCGAAACGATTGGGCCAGGAAGTAAAGCACATCGCGGTCCTCCGGCTGGCGCGGCCAGCCAATCTCCCCTTTAATGATCGATGCCAGTTGATATTTACTCTGAATTTGCTTGAGAAAAGCCAGGAACTGACTGGCATGGTGTGGCGAAAGGCAGCCAAAGGCCAGGACGCTGAGGCTCTCTTCATTGACCTGCTCGCCAAATTCATTCAGGGCATCGCTGAGCATATGCCAGGAGCGCGGCGAAGAAAACGGCTCCTCGTGCTTGGGTGGCTGACTCCACAGATGGTCTGGCCGATTCTGAATGTATTCCAGCACCTTCGGGTGCATATGGTTCTCATAGGCCCATTCCAGCCAATCGCGATGGGAAACGCGCAGATGCACATGGACCATGCGATTGAGCAGCGCGCTCGACATTGGCTTGACGATGGCGCTATCCTGCGAGCGGTTGCCCGCGCCGATGACGATAGAGCCTGGTGGCAGATGGTATTCGCCAATTCTGCGCTCGTGGATCAGGCTATAGAAAGCCTTCTGCACCTCATGCGAACAGGCATTCAGTTCATCGAGAAAAAGACAGTAGGGCTCGGAGCGCGCGATCAGACGCGGCGGACAGAAGCGGCTGGTGCCATCGATAATCTGCGGCACACCGATCAGATCTTCGGGGGCCAGTTGACTGCCGAGCAGCGAAACGCATGGCAGACCGAGCCGCTCCGCAAACTGCTGAACCAGGGCCGATTTGCCAATGCCGGGCGCGCCCCAGATAAAAATTGGCCGCACCACAGCCACGTTCAAGAGAATCTCCGAGAGCTGTTTCTGGGTCACAGTAATACTTGGGTTCATACTTTCCTTAACATGTTATTGGATAAAAGGGAGCTAATTGACGCTTATAGGCTAACTATAGTTGAGTTGTGGAGTATTATACCTCTCCGCGTTTCCCCTGACCAGTCCTGAAACCGGCATTATTTCACATTTTGCCTGAGACAGGTTCAGCAAGCATCGGCGGTGAAAATAGAACTCGGATATGGCAGGTATATCGGAGGAGCAGAGCAGGTGGACAGAGCGCTCTGCTCCCTCCTCTTGCTTATAGTTTCACGGCTTCGGCGTAGGCTTTCAGCGCGTCCAGGTGTTGTTTCAGGGAGGTATAGCCGGCCCCCATGGTATTCAGCGCGACATGGGTTGCGCCCAGCGCTTGCCAGGCTGCGGTCTGGCTGGCCCAGAGATTGACATCCCCATCAGCGGCATTAATGCGTCCTTCGATGCCCAGCGCGGCGGGATCGCGTCCGGCCTCGACGGCCCAGGCGCGCAGTTGAGCCAGGGTAGCGCGCATCGTCTCATCGGGCGCACCCTGGGGGAACCAGCCATCGGCCAGGCGCGCGATACGTTTCAGAGCCACGGGCGAAGATCCACCCATCCAGATCGGTATAATGCGCCGGGTGGGCAGAGGATTCAGCCCGGCCTCGACAATGGTATGCGCGCGTCCCTGATAGCTGACAATCTCCTGGCTCCAGAGCAGGCGCAATACCTCAATTTGTTCCTCGATGGCTTTCCCGCGTGTATGGAAATCCATGCCCAGCGCCTCGTACTCCACTGGATTCCAGCCAATGCCCACTCCCAGGCGCAGTTTTCCCTCACTCAGGACATCGATTTCAGCGGCCTGCTTGGCCACCAGGGCAGTCTGGCGCTGAGGCAAAATAATCACATCTGTCACCAACTCCAGGCGCGTCAGCGCGGCCAGGTAGCCGAACAGCACAAAAGGTTCGTGGAACAGGTTTTTGTGGGTATAGCCTTTCCAGCCGGGACGCTGACTGGGATCGGCGCCCAGCACATGATCGTAGGCTGCCAGGTGACGAAAGCCCAGGCTCTCCACCGTTTGCGCGTATTCACGCAGCGGTCCCGGCTGCGCACCAATCTCATTTTGAGGAAAAATCACTCCAATTTGCATAGCACATTCCTCTCTTCATCTCGTAAGTTCTGACCAGGCTGCTTATCTCATCTTATCAGATGAGGAAAGTTCCGCAGGTCATATATACGTTATATGCCAGTTGGCCATGCATCTCAAGAGCGCCCGGCGCGGTTTCTGGTTTTTGCGCATCAACCCGGACCAGAAAAGTATCAGCCATCCCCACTGTTTCCAGCGCCGCAAGGGCGTGTTTCCCCTCCCCACTCATAGGAAAAGGAGGCATGAGTCCTCCCCCCTTTTTCTGAGGCGGCCTCACGCGCTGGTTGCGCCCCGCCCAGGGGAAACGTGCCTTGCGGTGCTGGAAAAATGGGGGAGGACCCATGTCTTTTCTGGCTTCTGGAATGCCAGGGACTGATATGATGCTGTGCTGCATGAGGACAATATTCAGGCGGAAAGGGAATGACAGGTACGCGATAGTACCTGCCATTCCTTGAGCGAGGGAGGGACTTCAGACGGTGGTGCAGGTTGCGCCGTTAAGCGTGAACGAAGTGGGAGCGCTATTCGTGCCGTTCCATGC
>DASZXF010000156.1:0-2254 GCA_035546055.1 Ktedonobacteraceae bacterium | reverse complement strand
ATCTTCTTTACGGGGCGCGCGCACCTGCACCCCCCTGGGAAGGTCGGTTGTCATCTCTCTTTATCCTTTCTTTTCTCTCTCACTATCTTTTCTGGTGTTCCCGTCTCCCCGCAAGAGCGCTCGCAGAAGCGGCTCTCGCGCGTCCGGCTTCTCTATTCTTGCCTGAAAAAAGATGCTGCGGTGGCTACGGCACCTCGATCCGCTTGAGGACACTGAAAGGTCTCCTCCACGTCCGCGCCGCGCAGACCCGCCGGGCGCAGTTCTTTCTCGTAGGTCTGGTAGCGACTCACGCGGCACAACGCGTCCCGCTCGCTGAGCGGAGAAGTGGCCAGCGTGCGCGCCTGCGACTGCTGGCTGATATCCAGCTGGCAACGCTGACGCGTGGCGGGTCTGTCCCGCGCCTCGTCCTCCGCGCTCAGGGTAAAGGTGACGCGCAGGAAAGGACTGCCAGGCCGGTAGCCCTCGCGCTCGAACAGGCGCTGCGCGCCTTCGTTCGCGCCGGTGATCAAGCCCTGCAAGACCACGCGCTGACCAGGACGGGCCAGATGCGCGTGCTGACGGGCGCGCATTTCGGCCATGCGCAGCAAAAGCGTTCCAATGCCGCGTTCGCGGTAGTCTGGATGCACGCAGATAAAGGTCGAAATGCGCGCATGTTCCTCGTGCCAGACACAGGCCAGGCCAACGATCTGTCCTCTGGTTGTGACTATGACCCAGGCATCATTGGCCAGGTGAAAGTCTGGTCGCTGCCACGTGGCAAGCAGTTCCTCCAGTGTGCTGCCCGCCATGCTATCCCTGTCGTTCTCACACAAACGCACCAGTTCGTTGAGAGCGGCCAGGTCATCCGCATGCGGAGTACGCGCCGTGAGATTTTTGAGCAGTACAGCCATAGTCAGTAACTCCATTCTTCACTCCGCCAGAGAAAGAGTGAGGTATGCCCTCAAGATGCGAGCGTTCGTGTGCTCAATTCTACTCCCGCCCGCAGTTCTTTCTCGTAGCTCACATTCTCCTGTACTCTATGCATACCGGCCCGCTGGTAGAGACGCAGGGCGCCGGTTAAATTTTGTGAGTCCACGCCGAGGCCAGCCTTGCGCAGACCGCGACGGTAAAATGCGCCAAAAGCGTGCAACAGCAGGGCCATGCCCAGCCCTTTGCCACGCGCGGCGCGCAGCACCGCCAGATCGTCCACCCAGCCGCGCTGCTCTTCAAGTTCGCAGAATGCTCCCCCGACCATCTGCTCACCCTGGTAGGCGATAAACCAGAGCGAAGGGTCAAACTGCGGGCGCTCAACTGTCCAGTGCTTCCACTCGGCAAAGCGATTGGGAATATGTCCCCAGTGGTCCTGAAACGCGCTATCCAGCAGTTCAAAGGCCGGACGCTCGTCGCGTCCCGGCACATAGGGACGCAATTCGATGTTCGCTGGCCAGTTCGGCGCAGGCGGCGCGGCGGCGAACTCGATCTCCATCTCCCAGAAACGGCGCACATCCTGCAAACCAGCTCGCTCGTAGAGCTGGCGTCCCTCCTCATCACTGCTGGGCAGCGAAGTGTTGAGCGTGACGCGCACGCCCGGCTCGGCCTGATCAATGCGCTCACGCGCCCACGTCTCCGCCAGAGCCAGCAGATATTCCCTCAGGCGCAGATTGCGATAATCTGGCTGAATGAGGCACAGTAAATAGTATTTCGCGTGTTTGCTGTGCTCCAGCAGCAGGTAGGCCAGCAGGCGCCCGTCCCGATCAAACACCACGCGCGAATCTGCCTCCAGGCTGAGATTCGGCGCGGTCCAGAGGGTTCTAAGCTCATCCAGAGTGCTCTCAACGCCGCCATAGTAGTGCATCTCATGGGCCTGGAACAATTGGTGAACTGCCGCGAGATCCTCCAGCGTGGCCGCTCGCTCCGTCAGGTCCTCCGGTAATGCAACATTCTTTATCATAGCTATTCTTTTTTTCCTTCCTGTTTGAAGTAACGGTAGCCTTTTTCTCCTGGCTCCTGTCTTCTGATACTGTCTCCAACTGCCAGAGCGGACCGCTTCTGCTGTTTCACCCATCGCCTGGCTTGCATGGCATGGATGAGAGCCTCAAGAGAAAGCGGGCCGCCTGGGCGAGCCCTCGGATGAGTCGGCAGACTAGCCGTTGCGCTTCAGGCGTCCGGTGCGTTTAGCGTAACGTTCGGCCACGCGGAAGATCGCCAGACCGAGCGGGATGCTGATGACACCGCTGATGAGCAGGGGCCAGGTACAGGACCAGATCTCAGGCGACCA
>DASZXF010000155.1:0-5841 GCA_035546055.1 Ktedonobacteraceae bacterium | reverse complement strand
TTTCTGAGCAGAAAGAGCTGGAGCGGCGGCGCGAAACGTCGCTCAATATCATCACCCACGAGCTAAAAAATCCCCTGGCCGCCATACAAGCGAACATTCAACTGGCCCAGCGGCGGCTGACGGATCTGATCCGAAATCCCGCGACGCTGGATAACCAGAAGCAGATCATTCTGTCTCAGGTGAAAAGCAGACTGGCGCATGGGATGGCCAATCTCCACGACCAGGCGCAGCTCATCGACGATCTGCTGGACCTCTCCCGCTTCCAGGTCGGCAAGCTTGAGTTTCACCTGGAAACCTGCGATCTGGTGGAACTGGTCAAGCAATTGCTGCAAGACAAGCGGATTACGCAGCCGGAGCGCGAGATTACGCTGGCGCTGCCCGACAGGCGCCCTCTGCTGGTGCGGGCGGACGCGCAACGCACGCGCCAGGTGCTCAATAATTATCTGACGAACGCGCTCAAGTATTCACCGCCCGACCAGCCTATCAGGGTGGAGCTGGCCGCCGATGAGACATGCGCGTATGTGAGGGTGCGCGATCACGGTCTGGGACTGACGCCAGAGCAGCAGGAGCGCATCTGGGACTGCTTCTACCAGACCCACGAGACGCCTGTCTATACGAAAGATACGCCCGGCCTGGGCCTGGGTCTGTACATCTGTCAGTTGCTTGTGCGCGGCCAGCGGGGCGAAGTCGGTGTTGAAAGCGCCAGAGGAGCCGGATCAACCTTCTGGTTCACCCTCCCACTGGCAACGTAGCATCATTTTCACCCGCGTCCAGTGAAACGCCGCCTGTTCTGTCTGCTCTGCCCTTTCTGGTAAAAGCGCTCAAACAGGCATGGTTCTTCGCCGTTTACTCGCTGGCCTTCTCTGGATGCCGGAGCCAGTCGACCGGCTCCAGCGGTCAATGTCCGTTTATGCTGCGGCCTGGAGAGTTTGCGCGATGGCCTTTTCGGCGGCATTGGCGACGGGCAGACCGGGGCAGATCTTGTGCGCGGAGGCGTTGACGGCCAGCAGAACGCCGAAGCGCGAGAGAAACGAGGCCGGCGGGATGGCACCCGCTGCCGGCGTGGGTGTAGCTCCGATAATCTCAACGGGCTGCGCGGCGATGGTCAGGCATCCAGCGGCCATCTGCGCGAGTCGAGACATAGATTGACGAACGAACATATTCGGATTGTCGTCAAATGAGGCGCTGAGAACGGCCATGGTGTCGCTGGTGGCCTGGACGCAGACGGGATCATCCGAGACATAGCCTTCGGTGGGAAAGAGGGTGATCATCCACTCGCCCTGGCTGTCGCGATTGAGATGTACGGGCACCATCTGATAGGTCTGTGAGCCGCGAATGGCGGTATTGGGCTGATTGCTGGCAATTAACTGGCCGCTGAGGTCATAATACGACCAGGTCAGGTCGACGACGGCATCGACGCGCCAGCCGCTGATATCCTGATTGCCATAGCTGACCGTGGGATCTTCGCAGAGCGCGCGGCAGTCCTGGTGGTAAGAGTCGCACTGACGGCTCTGCACGCAGGGATCGTCATTGGCGGTCTGATTATCCACCTGCAAGTGCAGGGTGGCCTTGAGCGGCTGAGTGGCCTGGGCGTAACAGAGAGCCACGCTCTCGAAGGGTCGGCAGAGCGAGGGATCACTCTGAGCTATTTGCTCGGAGACGGCATAGTGTTCCCCCGGCTGCACCTGCGTGGTACTATCATAGCTGGCAAAAGCCGCCTGTAACTGCCGGGTCAGCGGGCCGCGCTGGTCGGCGGGCAGGTCGTTGAGCGAGGCGAAGAAGGCAATGACCATGGCCGAAATGCCCGGCTCAAAATTGGGCGTCATGGAGCTATCGAGGAAGCATGGACCTTTGAGGGTCGAGGCATCGACGATGGTAAAGACGCAGGTTTTGGCTTTGAAGGGTTCGGCCTGCCAGACGATGGTGTGCTGGCCCCGTTCCAGTTCAAGGGGGCGCTCAAGCCCGATGGTCGGCACATGGGACAGCGCCTTGCCGTCGAGGGTGAAATGGCCCCAGGTGGGATTGCCGCGCAGGTACACAGCCATGGAAGTGACAGGCGCTCCGGGGTCCGGCGTGCTCGCGGGATTGCCGATGGCCCGGCCCAGCAGACTGCGCACATTGCCGGTGCTGCCCAGCAAAAGCACCACCACCAGCACAAACAGCAGCGCCGTGGCGGCCAGACTCAGGCGCCGTTGACGCCGCGTCAGCCGGGTCAGACGCAGCCATGTGCGCCGGGACGGCCTGGGCTGTTGATCCAGGTCTGTAATCTCTACCGCGAAATCATCCTGCGGCCTCGCGCTCTCCTTGTCATCCATGGAACGTGTCCCGATCTTCCTTTACTTTCTGCTGCTTTAAGTGTAGCACACAAAACGGTTCTTGTTCAGATCATCGCAAATAATCCTGAAATGTTGCTGAAAAATGGGCTACGCCTGACTGTCCTGTCTGCTGTTCAACCATCCTTGCGTGACAGATAGACAGGTCTGACGAACGTCTGTCCTCGAAAATCTGCTCTATACTTTCATTATACTGACGCATCCAAATGCAAGCGGCTGGTCAAAACGGAGGGGAAAAACACGCCCGGCTGTACGGCCAGGCGTGTTCAGGCCTGAAGCCTGCGCTAGACATGGGCCTTAGAGAAATTTTCAATTTCTCCCAATTCGCGGTCGGTGAAACGAAATTCGGCGGCACCGACCAGGGTATCGACCTGCTGAGGATTGCGCGCGCCCACGATGGCCCCGGTGACGGCGGCGTGCTGGAGCGTCCAGGCGATAGCTGCCTCGCCGGGTGTGCGCTGGTAGAGCTGGGCGATCTCGCGCAGTTTATCAACCAGGGCCAGGTTGCGCGAGAGGCGCGGTTCCTGAAATTCCTGGTCGTTTTTGCGCCAGTCGTTCTCAGGCAGGTGCGCGATGCGTTCACGCGTCATCTGGCCGGTCAGCAAACCCGATTGCATGGGCGAGTAGACGATCACGGCGATGTGGTTCTGCTGACAGAAGGGCAGAATATCTTGCTCGATCTCGCGATTAATCAGCGAGTAGGGCGGCTGGAGCGAGTTGACGGGCGCGATGGCCATGGCGCGGCGCAACTGGCTGACGTTGAAGTTGGAGGCGCCGATATAACGCACCTTGCCCTCTTTCTGTAGCTCCGCCAGGGTGCGCCAGCCCTCTTCAAGATCCTCGTCAGGATTGGGCCAGTGGATCTGATAGAGGTCGATCACGTCAACCTGGAGCCGGCGCAGACTCGCCTCCACCTCGCGGCGAATGGAAGCGGCTTTGAGGCTGGCATGGGGACTTGTCTCACCAGGACTCCAGACCAGCGAACACTTGGTAAAGATATACGGCCTGTCAACGCGTCCCTTGAGGGCCGCAGCAACTATCTCTTCGGCGTGCCCCAGACCATAGGCCGGAGCGGTGTCAATCCAGTTTATACCCAGATCGAGCGCGCGTTTGATCGCGGCTATCGAGTCGCTGTCGTCCTGCTCGCCCCAACCAAAAACCCAGTTGCCACCACCAATGGCCCAGGTGCCCAGACCGATGGGCGTAATATGCATATCCGTCGTCCCGAATTGTCGGGTTTTCATACAATACGATCCTTTCTTGCTGTGCTCATGGCAGATTCCGGTCTACTTTCTACACTGCTATTGTATCCCTCTAGTTGCAGTCCCGCTATCAACCCGCACAAAGCAGACATATCCCATCCCTCAAAACGCCTGAGCAACCCTGGAGTGTGTAAAGTGTGGAAGGTTGGAAGGTTTGGCTGTGGAGCGGCCTGTGGAGCGGTTTCAGAGAACCTTGCATAAACCTTGCATGGCCTCATGGCGTGGAAGGTTGGAAGGTTGAAGAAGCATTCTCTCTCATGTGTCTTTTATTACTCACTCTCTAAAAAACACAATCATAAATGGAGGCATATATTAACATACCATCTATTCATATAATATATGGTATATTATTACTCTTTATACTGCATAACTCTAAGTATCTGAAAATGTATCGCTTATGCTCTTTCACGAAAGACGCTGAGCATGAAAAACACTGCTGGAGTTTGCCCGCATTTCTCGTGTGAGGAGCTTTTGGTGATGTACAGCAGCGGTTCTGCAACGAGAACCTTCCAACCTTCCACGCCATGAGGCCATGCAAGGTTTATGCAAGATTCTCTAAAGCCGCTCCACAGGCCGCTCCACAGCAAAACCTTCCAACCTTCCACAAAATACCCCTTTTCGTCATCGGACCGCCTTCCTGGGCTGAACCTTCCAACCTTCCACGCAAAAAAGCTATGCCAGGTTTATGCAAGGTTCTCTAAAGCCGCTCCACAGCAAAACCTTCCAACCTTCCACACTTTACACACTCCGGCCACATATACAAGAAGAGGGGCGCGGAAAATTCCGCGTCCCTCCGGTGCTTTTGTGATTACCTCCTATCATCCTTCCTCGTCTCTCAGAAAATCATCATCGTCGTACTCTGGCCAGCCGTATTCTTCCATATTGTCCTCCTCTCTATCCGTGTCATCATACTCCGGCCAGCCAATATCTGCGGCGCTGCTTCCATCATCCGAGTCCAGGTCATCGCTCGGCTGGCTTTCCTGGACTTTGGTGACATCTACAGGCTGCGCGGGCGCTTCCGTCTTTTCCTCTAGAGGAATCTGCGCCTTCTCTGTGGGCAACGAGTAACGGCCTCTTCCCACTTTGCGAATACATTCCTCCTGTGTGAGGCGAGACAGCGTCGAATAGATGGTGCCTTTGGGCAGGTCGAGCGCCTGAATAATATCCTTTTGCGCCATGGTTCCGTATTCGGCGAGCAGGTCGAGGATGGCCTGACGGGATTGGCTCTGCTGGCGTTCGGCGGCGTTGCCGGTGACGGTCCAGGCGCAGGTGGTGGGATTGAAGGTCAGGGCGAGTTCCTGTTCTTCCACGTCGCGTCCGGTGAGGTGCAGAGTGGCGTCTCTTTCTCCACGGGCGCGTTTGAGGACCATGCTGGTGTCGACGGCTCCGGTCAGGCCGGTGGTGCCGGAGATTTCGTCGAAGGCGTCGTCGCTGGCCATTTTACGCGTGTGGTGAACCAGGATGAGCGTGAGATGGTGGCGCACGACCAGCGCGTGCAGGGCAGCCATCAGGGCGTAGTCCTCCTGATAGATGCTGCTGCCGCTGCCGGGGGTGCGCACGCGGGCCAGGGTGTCGATGACCACCAGGCGCGTGTCAGGCGCGTTGCACAGGATCGTCTCCAGGTCGTGCAGACCTCCGCTCAGCAGCGGTTTCCACTCCAGGGCGTAGCCGAAGCTGGACGGCACAGGGCGTTCGCCCAGCAGTTTGCGCACGCGGCTCTGGAAGCGCTTCTCGCTGTCCTCCAGGCTGAGGTAGAGCACGCCTCCCGCTGTGACGGGATAGTGTCCCAGGGCCACCCGCTCGCTCTGGTCGTTGGAGGGCGCGCAGGCCAGAGCCAGGGAGAGAGCCAGCCAGGACTTGCCCAGTTTGGGTTTGCCGGCGAAGAGCACCAGTCCCTCGCCGAGCAGTCCGGGCACCAGCCAGGCCGGTTCAGGCAGTTCACGATCCAGCAGATCGCCCAGGCCATCGACCTCCGGCAACGTATTGGCGCGCAGTCCGCCATCGGCCTCCCAGCGGACCACGCTCTTGAAAATCGTCCTCTCCAGTTCCTCCAGCGCCAGCGGTCCCTGCGCGTGGCGTCCGCCGCCATAGCGCACCTCGTTGAGCGTAACCAGCAGGGCGCGGATCTCATTGGCGCGCAGTCCGGCTCCACGCAGGCGTCCGGCCATGCTGGTCAGATATGTATTGCGCGCCTCGCGCAGCGGCTCCGCTTGTTCGGCGGAAGTTGCAGCGGCGCGCGCCGCGTC
>DASZXF010000154.1:0-1789 GCA_035546055.1 Ktedonobacteraceae bacterium | reverse complement strand
ACAGCGCGCCACCCATCCCTGCCAGTAGCGCTTGGTGGCCAGAAATTCATTTTCATAATATTCTCTGGTGTGAGGTTCGGGATGCAGGGTATGATCGCGTGTGCTTTCCAGGCGAAAAAAGCGCTCCTCTTCCGCGTGCAGCTCAAATTCGCCACACACTCCCCCGTGGTGATCTTCCTCCAGTGGAATCCGGCAGGACAGCGCCAGAACCAGGGCGGGACTGCGGAAGATGGCGCCGTGAGCCGAAAGATAGACATCATGGAGATCGCGCGCATAGTTAAAAGCCGGGCGGCAGGTCATGCCAAAGGACATCGAACCACGCACGACTCGCACGAGGCGCATAATATAGTGCTGGTGATCCTGGGGATGCGCGGGGTTGATAGGCATGAAATCGACAATCTCGCCCACGCCCTCCAGGCTCAGGAAGCGCGTAATCAGGATGTTGGTATCGGGCAGATAGAGCTGTTTATAGCTCATATCGGGCGTTTCACGCGGGGCAATGCGGAAGAAGCCGCCTTTGTCGGCGTCGAGGAGAGCGCCAAAGACGCTGGGCGAGTCGAAACGCGGGATGCAGCACCAATCGATTGAGCCGTTCTTGCCCACCAGGGCAACAGTTTGCAAGTTGCCTACGACCCCGTAATCTCCAATTGGCAGATAGTTGCGAGGGCGAGGAAAGAGACAGGTTGCGTGTTCTAATGGCATCGAAACAATCCTCATCCGCATTCCCTGCACCGCTCTATCCAGTACATAGTATCTCTTCCACTATCACTCCCCTGGCCCTTTTCTGGATACTCAAGCAGACCTGCCGCTTTTTGTCCTCAGACGGCGGTCTGCCTTTTGCCTGCTTGTGTATTGTGCTTATGTATGAGCCTGGCGTGGTTCGATGCCGCAAAAGCCCTCGTTGCTCCAGCCAGTGTAGATGGCGAGGTCCGGGGCGTGAGCGCAGAGGTAATCGTAGAGTTGATGGGCTGGCGTGGTGGCGTTCCAGGCGGGTTCCTGCCGCGCAAACGCGGTACGGGAAGTGCGGGAGCCGCCTGTACCGTCGCCGTCAACGGTGGTATCGACGACCAGGCGCCGCGCTCCGCTGTGCAGGAGACGCTGGCCAAAGGCTTCCACGCTGGTGTAGGGCAGGCAAGGACTGACGGTGATCTGCGTCGGCACATTTGCCGCGCGAGCTGCCTGTACCAGCGCCCAGCGTTTTTCCAGCACAGGGCCGCCTTTGAGTCTGCTCAGATAGCCCTGGTCGTCAGTTTCGATGGTCAGGGAGAGCCAGGCATAGGGAATCCGGCGCATCAGGTCCAGATCGCGCTCGGCCAGGGGTGAACGCGTCTGGATGACCAGCAGATCGAGATCGGGATAACGCGCGAAGACCTCCAGGCACTGGCGGGTAATCTGATGCTTGCTTTCCAATGGCTGATAGGGATCTGTGGCGCTGCTCATAAAGATGCGCAATTTGCTGCGCGTCTTTGGCTTCATAGAGGCCAGGGTTTGCTCCAGCAGTTGCGGGGCATTCGTTTTGACATAGACCGCCTCACCCCAGGCCAGCGGGGGATTGTGATAGGTCCAGTTGGGCAAAAATTGCGCGTAACAATACATGCCGCAGGTGGTATTGCCAAAAGCGCAGCCGGTATAAGCTGAAAGTGCATGGGTAAAAGGATAGGGGCCGCCTGCCAGAAAACCCATGCGCTGAGGCGTGAGAATCCTCTGCGCCTCGGTGAGTGTCACATCCATGGTCAGCTTCCTTTCTTCTTTTCTCAAACCTTTTTTACCAGCAGTCCCTGGCCTAACA
>DASZXF010000153.1:0-3154 GCA_035546055.1 Ktedonobacteraceae bacterium | reverse complement strand
GTCGCGCGTAGAGCCGGGGGAGATTCGTGCGCAACTGCCGGAGGTGCCTCCTGAGTCGCCGGAGGGCTTCGACGCGATCTTGCAGGATCTTGAGAGCATTGTCGTCCCCGGACTCTCGCACTGGCAGCATCCGCAGTTTTACGGTTATTTTCCCGCCAACGCGACTCTGGCCTCGGTGCTGGGCGATTATGTCAGCACTGGCCTGGGCATCATCGGCCTGTCCTGGCAGTCCGGTCCGGCCCTGAGCGAACTGGAAGAGGTCATGACCGACTGGATGCGCCAGATGGTCGGCCTGTCGAGCAACTGGAGCGGCGTCATTCAGGATACGGCCTCGACGAGTACGCTGGTGGCCCTGCTGTGCGCCCGCGAACGCACCTCTGATTACGGACTGGCGCGCGGCGGTTTGCAGGAGAGTGAGTGTCCGCTGATCGTCTACTCTTCACCGCAAAGCCATAGTTCGGTGGAAAAGGCCGCGCTGCTGGCTGGCTTTGGTCGCAGCAACGTGCGCGTGATTCCCACGGACGAGCGCTACGCCATGCGCCCCGACGCGCTCGCCGCCGCCATTGAAGAGGATCTCCGGCGCGGGCACATCCCCTGCGCGGTTGTGGCCACCATTGGCACCACCACGACCACCGCGCTTGATCCGCTGGCAGCCATCGCGACCATCGCTCGCCAGCATCGGCTCTGGCTGCATGTTGACACCGCCCTGGCCGGTTCTGCCATGATTCTGCCTGAGTGCCGCTGGATGTGGCAGGGCGTCGAAGAGGCCGATTCGCTGGTGCTCAACGCGCACAAATGGCTGGGAGCGGTCTTTGATTGCTCGCTTTACTACGTGCGCGACCCGCAGCACCTGGTGCGCGTGATGAGCACCAATCCCTCGTACTTGCAGAGCGCGGTTGATGATAAAGTCAAGAATCTGCGCGATTGGGGTATTCCTCTGGGCCGGCGTTTCCGCGCCCTCAAGCTCTGGTTCCTGATCCGCGAGCAGGGCGTGAGCGGACTCCAGGCCCGTCTGCGCCGCGACATCGAGAACGCGCAATGGCTGGCCGAGCAGGTGCAGAACGCGCCCAACTGGCGTGTGCTCGCCCCGGTCCCGCTGCAAACCGTCTGCGTGCGCCACGAGCCGCCTGGTCTGAGCAGCGAAGAACTTGATCGCCACACCCAGGACTGGGCCAGCCGCGCCAACGCCTCCGGCGAAGCCTATCTCACGCCCGCCCTGCTCGATGGTCGCTGGATGGTGCGCATCTCCATCGGTTCCCTGACCACCGAACGCGAACACGTCGCAGCTCTGTGGCAACTGCTGCAACGTCTGACCACTGCCGAAGCATAGCGCGTCTTTCTGCCAGGCTTCCTGGAGTAATGCGGCTAATCGGCATACAGGCAAACTCTGCCCTCGTAGATGTTGGCAGTGGACAGATCGAGTGCCTCGGTCAGATCGGCGTAGAGCGCGTTCAGGGCTTCCTGGCGCCGAGGCTCCGGGGGCATAGTCGCGCCGCGCCAGACCAGGATAATCGTCACCTCGTCGGGATCGTCATGGTTGCGCCAGATATAGCGCCGCGCGGTGCCCGGCAGGCGATGCTGACCTGTCGCGCGCAGATCGGCCAGGATGGTCTCTTCCTGATTGAAAATGTTCCATAACATTTCTCTCTATTTTTTCTTCATTGTCTCGTCATTTTGCCAATTATAGGCACTTTTCTACAATTCTTCAGCAAAAAGGATAAAATACTTTCTCAGTCTCGACAGAGGATTTCCTGTGTGCTATTCTACATACAAACAGGACAGCGCATTTGCACCTATATTTACTGCCAACATATAGAGGAAGAGGAATGATGGAACGGAAAAGGCTGAAAAAAGTGCGTCGGCTGAATCACACCCCTGATCCAGTTATCACTCGCAGAGACGCTTTACGGCGGTTAGCCTTTTTGCCGGTGCAAATCTGTAGTCTCTCATCGCTTGAGGCTGTTTTCGTTCATCCTTGCGAAGACATTCTGGCTCAATGTGCTGCTGGTATCGTTGCTTGTGAAGAACTCAGCAGCGGCGGAGATCTGATGACAGCTTCAGCCCTCCTGGCTACTTATCTGCCGACATTGATGGCCATGGTGAAAGATTATCCAGCTCATCGGCAGGCGGCAGCTTTGCTCACTACACAATGTCTGCTTTCGCAAACTATCCTGGCAGTACACCTGGAGCACTATACACAGGCGCTTGCATACGCCCGGCAAGCAGTTCTCTACAGTGAGGCTGCCGATGATATTCCCTTGCATATTATGGCTCTAGGACGCCTGGCCTGGGTCTATTTAAGCCATAACCAGCGCAAAACAGCGCTTGAGAAAGCCTTGCAGATGCAAACAGTGTTCCAACAGAATGCGGGTAAGCTTTCTTCCAATATGCAGAGCTATGTTTATGGCGTGCTGGCAAAAAATCAGGCGATGAACAGGCAGGATGACGCCGCCCGGCAGGCGCTCCAACAGGCTCACAAAGCCTTTTATGGGCCATCCTCTCACACATCTATCAGACATGAAGAGGCCAATTTCCTGGCAGATGATGGGGTAACTCACCTTTTTCTGGCCCAGCCCGAAGCCGCCATCCAAACATTCACCAGAATCATTCAGCCTGATGATCTAGCCGCTCGTATCCCCCTTTCCAGGCGCTTTTATCCCGAAGTAGTCAACAATTTCACCCTCGCCCTTCTCAAGTGCCCGCAAAGAGATATGGAGCAGGTTATCTTCTGCTGGCGGACAGGACTCCAGGGAGCGCAACATCTGCGAAGCGAGCAACGCCTGAAAGAAAGTATCCAACTGCAAACACTCATGGAGGCCATCTGGCCCGGCGAAAAGCGGATCGTGGAATTGCGCGACCATATTACTCATTGGGATGAATAGCAGCGGCAGCTTTCCAGTAGAAATCCGTTTGTACGTCGTTCAGAGAGGGACTTCCTATGCAGCAACGGCCAGTGCCATATAATGGCGAAGAAAGAGATGGGTGTTTTTCTTTTGGGGCGCTGAAAACGATTTGGAAGACGCTCGATGGAGATGGCGAAAGGGCATATTTGCCTCAGCACATTCGCTCTCACTATCTCCCCTTTGCCAGAGAACTTCCTGAAGAACTCCGGGCCAGGAGAGAACATATTCAGCGGGAGCAAGAGCAAAATAAA
>DASZXF010000152.1:0-4375 GCA_035546055.1 Ktedonobacteraceae bacterium | reverse complement strand
CAAAGATTGGAAGCTGGTTGTTCTCGCTCTACCCATCGGTCTGCATCCCTCGGAGTGATGGGTAGTTGCCGGTTTTGGATTCTCCTCACCTCATTTACAAATTTCCTCTTTTCTTGCTTACAGCATGGCTCATCACTTCTTCTTCTGTTAGCTCATATGCCCATTATGACCGCAGCCGCCATAATGAGAACCGCCGTGATGAGAACCGCTGTGATAGCCGCTTGCATGGCTGGCATGAGAATGATGGTGATTGCTCCAACTTCCCTGGTGAGTTGCCGCGTGGTGCGTCTGGCTGTGTGTGCGCTGGTGCTCTTTCCAGGATTGATTCCAATCTGTATGTTTGGATGCCCGGCGATCCTGTGCTGTGCCCCTGGTATCTGCGCCGCCGACCATTTCCCGCTTGATTAGCAGAACTGCCAGCGCTTTCCGCCGTCTGGCGTCGGGTCCTCTCACAATATGCCAGATGATGAGGCCGATGCTGCCAAGACAGACGATTCCGCAAAAGATCGAAAGGAATGTGAAGATCATGGCCATACCCTCTTTTTCTTGCAAAAAGAAGCATGGAAAGTAAATGCTTTAGAGAACAGGATAGCATTATCTTATTGATAATGTCAATGTAGTGAAGGTTGTTTCGTCGCTGTTCTTCGATTCCAGGCGACAAACAGGCGCACGCATCGTTATGGGGGGAATGGGCGGAAGCTGCGAGATTAGCCACGCTTTGTTATGTTTTCTAAAATCGAATATAATAAGAAGGAATCGATAGTGAAACAGGGAAACCTTTGCCTGTTGGTAGCAATCTGGCCTACTCTGGAGGATTTCCATGACAAACGACTCTCACTCGGCTTCTGCCCGTTCGCACCGTGATTATTATACAACCCTCTATCAGGTGGCTCTGACCATTTCATCGAGCCTGGAACTGGACGCTGTTTTGCAGAGTGTGGTAATCAGCATCACGGAAGCGATGCAGGTCAAAGGCTGTATTTTGCGCCTGCTCGATCCTCGCAGTGGACATCTGCGCCTGAGCGCGGTGCATGGGCTGAGCAGCAGTTATCTGGCCAAGGGGCCAATCGATGTCGAGCACAGCCCGATTGACAGCGAGGCCTTGCAGGGAAAAACGGTGATTATCCGCGATGTCAGCATGGATTCGCGTTTCCAGTACAAGGATGATGCCAGGAGAGAAGGAATCGTGAGCGTGCTCTGTGTGCCGCTGGAAGTGCATGGACAGGCTATCGGCGTGATGCGGGTGTATACAACCGAGCCTTATGCTTTTGGCGACGACGATATTCACTTTTTGTCGGTCCTGGCCAGTCTGGCCGCTCTGGCCATTGAAAACGCGAATCTCTACCACAATCTCAAGAGTTCCTACGATGGCGTGATGGATGCGCTCTGGGGGAGCAATCTGCCAGCGCAGGAGTAGTCAGCGCAGACGCGTGTTGGTCAGGTACGGCGAACTGAAGGCGGTTGTTTCGCCCGCGCGCTTGCCTGGCACGGGAAAGAGCCGGGCCGAGAGCGGTTTGCGCAGACGCCAGGCCAGGGTGGCGACATCCAGCAAAAGCCGCGCGATGGCTTCCGCGCTGGTGTCTCCTGGCAGCGGCAGCGTATCCAGCCCGGTGCCACAGACGCTGGAATAGAGCAATAATTCATGCGCGCTGATCTTGCCCTCGGCCCAGCGCTGGCCGAGCAGGGCATCTTCCAGCACAGGCAACATCAGGCCGCAGTAGCCGCAGGTGGGCAGGTCGCTGCTTTTGAGCGCTCCAGTCAGCGCCGAGGCCAGGGCAAGCGTACCATACGTGCCCGCCTCTCCATAGCCGAAGGCTTCGATGGCTCTGCCAATACTTTCCTCACCCATGGGCGCGGGCGAGAGGTCGATGCCTCCAAAACGCAGGCCCGCTTCTTCCGCTATCTGTTGTCCAAGTTCGACCACCGGCTGAGCCTGTGCGATCAACGCACTTCTGACGCGCGCACTGATCTGCGCCAGGGTCAGAGGTGTTTGCTCTCCGCTGGCGCGCCAGGCGTCCGCTACCTGCTGTACAAGGCCAGCTCCTTGCAGACCCAGCGCCAGGCTGGAGGGTCCGCTGTGGTAGGCCGCCGGGAAGAACGGCGAGCCTGGCGCGACACAGGCCAGCATAGCAAAACGGAAATTGCCAAAGCCCTCTGCCGTCTCATGCGCCAGGCGCAACATCGCGTGCGCCGTGGGCAGAGCCGCCTCTTCGCGCAGTCCATGCTCCTGGTCCGCCAGTTGCACAGTCAGATTGCTGACTGTGGTGGTGGCCAGCAGATCGGGGATCAAAGCGATGCGCTCCAGCGTAAAATCCGGGCGCGCCGCCTGAGCCGGTCCCAACGAACAATAATCCAGTCCGACCTCGGAAAGTACCTTTTGCAACTCGCGCGCATACTCCAGTAATTGCTGATTGGACCATCCTGCCAGATCGTCAAAAAGTGGGCGTGTTGCCAGGCGCACCGTCTGGACCTCATAGCCCGCTGCGTTAAAGCGGGCGCGGGCGCGTTCCAGTCTGCGCGCCGCCTGCCGAACATCTCCCGCGCGCAGGGGATGCGCCTCTGCCAGTCCAATGGTAATTGTGCGTACTGGTGGTTTCTGCATAGTCAATTGCCTCGTTTCTTTGCCTGGGATATCTCTTTGATTATATCTCCTGACAGGGAGAGGGAACACCGAAAAGCGCGGCGCTTGACGAATTCGCGCCTGTCCCGTAAACTGCCATGTAGAACACATTATCAGTATACAGGGAAGCGACGTATAGAATATGGCCATGCACGAACCACTTGCCAGGGAGCAGTCTGCGCCGTCTTGCTTTCTCTGCGCGCTCGATCCTCACGCATGCGCGGTTGAACGCCTGGAGGGGACGCTGGTGGCGGCGGGAGAGACGGAACTGGACGGAGAAAGACTGCCGTGGGTGACCTTGCGTTCAGGAGAAGCCTATGCCTCAATTATCCTGACGCGCTATTATCATGGGCTGGTCAATGGGTTGCGAGCGCTGGGGAAGTCGCTGGAACGGCGTCATTTGACGTTGCGCGTGTATCATCTGCCGGCTGCGGGACATACCACGACGCATGGTGAGCGCAGCGTCGAGCGCTATCGAGCCAATGTCTATACGCTGGCGGTGCTGGAGCCTGAAACCATTCTCAATATTACCGATCTCAACCAGGCCGAATACTGCGCACGCCAGTATTTACTGGGGCGCCTGGCTCCTTCGGCGGCGTCAAGTGCGGCTTTGCGCGGAAATCTCGTTCATGCCTGCTTTAAAGAATTGTTGAAGACCCAGGATCGTGGTCGCCGCGCGCGCGGCCAGGGTCAGCGCGAGCAGGAGGAGCCTCTGGCGACGATGCAGCGCCACCTGGAGAGTGAACTGGAGCGGGCGCGCATTGACCTGGCCCTGCTCAATACCTCCGCCGAAGAGATGCGCGCGGAGGTTGCTCCACACCTGGTCAGTCTGGCAAACTGGTTTGAGAAGCAGCGCACGACACTCTGGGACTTGCCCGCCGAATACGACGCGGAGGTTGAAGACGATCAGGTAGCTGCTGGCGGCAATCTGGTGCGCGCCGAGACTTTTTTGCTGGCGCCAGAGGTCGGTTTGCGCGGCAGGCTGGATCTGCTCTGGCAGCAGAATGGACGCCGGCGTTTGCTGGAACTGAAGACTGGCGGAGCCAGCGGCACGCTGCCGCGCTCCGCGCATAAATGGCAGGTTCAGGGCTATCACGCCCTGCTGACGGTGCGCCGCGAGTCGCGTATGAAGAAGGCGCTGGCCACGTTGCTTTACAGCGGGACACCCCGGGAGGCCCAGGACTTCGGTATTCCTTTCAGCATTCGCCAGTTGCAGCAGGTCAACGCCACGCGCAATACCCTGGTGTTGAGCCACGTGACCGCCGTTCCGCCCGCGCCTCCCGGTGTTTCTCGCTGCTCTAAATGCGCCGTGTTCGATCAGTGCTCGCGTGTCTCCGATCTGCTTGACTGGGAACCGCCGCAGTTGCCCACCCCGCCAGCCGGGTCCGCTGAAGCCAGAAGTGGCGCAACCAGCTCAGCGAGCGCGGCCACCCTCTTCCCCGAACTGCGGGCTGACCCTGCCGCTGTCAGCGGCGCTTCATCTGCCAGTGCATCGGCGGCGCCGCTTCTGGCGCCATCCCGGTCAGTGGCCCTGCCTGTCCTGACTCCGCAGGATCGCGCCTTTTTTGCCCTCTATTACCGCCTGTTGCAACAGGAAGGTCGCGAAATTGAAGCGCAGCAGGCGCAACTCTGGCGAACAACCGTCGAGGAGCGTGTAGAGCGTGGAGCGGCCATCAGCGATCTGCGACCTCTCGGCGAGCCTGTTCCCACCGCGCAGGGTGAATGGCAGCAGACCTTTCATTGCCTCAACACCTC
>DASZXF010000151.1:0-11786 GCA_035546055.1 Ktedonobacteraceae bacterium | reverse complement strand
CACGCGAATAACGTTGTAGTAGGTTCTCGACGACAAAGAATGACACATGGTATCTACCCCGCTTTGCTATGTACACATATCGAAAAGTATCTCATCTTTCAATCTGAAGAGAGTATAAGAGAAAGACGCGAAAAAGGTGAGTACGAAAAGATACAAAGGGCTGATATGCCGAAAGTCATGGCCATATACATAAGTACACACCTGCACCATTACTTTTTAGCAGAGCCAGGAAAACACAGCAGGAAAAGCTTTTACGCCTGCTTCAGTCTGGGATGCTGGGCAATATAGGCTAAACATCTACAGTACGTTGTAAACAGGCAAATCTGATGTTACAATTCTTCATAAGTTACTGGACAAATTTACCACTATTTACACTCTCATTTGAGGCTCTTTTATGGCGCAAATTCATTACCAGAGAGGCGATATTTTCTCTTCCACAGCCCAGGTGATTGTAAACACAGTTAATTGCCAGGGGGTCATGGGTAAGGGGTTAGCATTGGCATTCAAACAAAAATATCCTGAAATGTTTGCTGTGTATCAATATGAATGCCAGACAGGCAAGCTCAAAATTGGTAGACCAACCATTTACCAGAAAAGCACCCCCTGGATACTAAATTTTCCCACAAAAAATCATTGGCGCCACCCCTCGAAACTAGAATATATAGAAAAAGGGCTGTCATTTTTCGTAAAAAATTATAAGAGAGCAGGCATTACAAGCATTGCCTTTCCAAAACTAGGGGCACAAAACGGCAAGCTTGCCTGGGATGATGTTGGTCCTGTCATGGCCCGCTATCTCAGTCAGCTTGATATAGAAGTGTACATTTACATCGCAGATGGAGATCAAGAGTATCAGTATGATGAAATAGAAGCAGAAAAAATACATAAACACATATGGAATTACTTTAGTGAGGTAGCCCTATCGGTAGAGCAGCTAGAACAGAGAGTAGGTCTGAGCCTGGGAGAAGCCCAAAAAGTGTACAACGCACGTCTGAAAGCAGATTTTACCTCATTATCTAGCATCGAAAGCATTGATACAATAGCGAAAAAATCGGTGGATAAAATCAAAAAGTTTGTTGAAACGGAAACTATGCCTGAATTGGCAGGTATGCCAGAGAAAAAACAAGAACTTTCTGTGCCTCCAACACCTCGAAAGAGGAGATCAAAATCGAATATTAAGCAAGATGTTACACCAAATGTTCTTTTCGTTATCTAAGCAAGCGGAATCGATCCTGAGCATTATTCCACATTTCGCATAAACCAGGACTAGAAGCAGTGAGAAGATCAGTGTCTACAGCAGCAACACGCCTTTTTCTTATTCGTCATGGCGAGACGCTGGCAAATCGGGAGTTTCGCTATATCGGGGTACGCGATGATGCGTTGAGCGAGAAGGGCGAGCGCCAGGCGGAGCAACTGGCCGCCGCGCTGGCTCCGCTACCAATTGCGGCGGTGTATAGCAGTCCGCTCCAACGCGCCTATGCGACCGCGTGTACGCTGGCCGTTCCTCATCGGCTGACAGTTCAGCGTTCACCCGAACTGCGCGAGTGTAGTTTTGGCGCCTGGGAGGGACTGAGCCATGCCGAGGTGCTGGCGCGCGGCGCGGAAGAGGTACAGCTTCTTCACGCCTGGCAACAGGACGCGAGCGTTGCTCCACCGGGAGGGGAAAGCTTCGCCGCGATGCAGCAGCGTGTCTGCGCTTTCGTCGAGCAACTGGCGCTCCAACACGCGGGAGAAGCGCTGGCCCTGGTTTCGCACGTCGGCCCGATCAAAGTTCTGCTCGCCGCTGCCCTTGACACGCCTATCTCGGCCTCGTTTCGCATCTTCCTCGATCCCGCGACCATCAGCGTCATTGATTGGCAGCCCGGCGGCCACGCGCTGATTCGCCTGGTCAACAGTCACGCTCACATGGGCTGGACAGAGGCCCGCTGGATGTAGCCGTTAGTCGCGAGCGAGTTCGAGCGTATCCATAGCAGGAAGGGCAGGACAGCCCTGGCTCGCTCTGGACGAAAGAGAGGAGATTAACTCTCCTGTTCGGTGGGTTTGCGCGGACGGCTGTTTTGCACGTGCGCGAGATAGGCGCGCGGATAGAGCTTGCGCTGCCTGAGCAGGGCATCGCTCAGACCGAGCAGATAGCCGGTCAGCCAGGTTTCGCTGAATTCCACGTCGCGCACGGCGTCCTCGAAGAGGGCGAAGATGCGCGAACTGGTCAGCAGTTCCTGCTCCTCCAGGGCGGCAACCTGACCGCCGGTGACGCCGGACCAGAAGTCACCGGGCTCATCAACCGCGATAACTGCCTGGCGAAAACGCACCCGAGTGAGCGCCTGCTGTCCCGCTTCTTGCGCCGGAGCGCTCGCGGCTTCCGCCAGTTGTGTTTCAGCCGTAGCTGACGTTGCGGGAGGTGCAAAGGCAGGAGTGAGTGGGGAATTATTGTTTGCTTTCTGAGCTTTCATTTCCTCAAATGTATAGATGATGTCCCAGGGGAGAAAACCATATCTACTGAGCTTGCGCGCCTGTACCATAAGTCGCCACCTTTTTTGTCGTCTACGAACAGCTTTTCCGAACCATAAAACCAGTTCACATTCCGCCCGCTCATCCATAAAGCGACCGCGTTTCACATTTCCTTCTCCAGTCAGCTATGCTGCCTCTTCTGTCATATGAAGCGCTGTGATAGATGGTACTACGAAATGGGTAAATAATCAATAGGTATCAAACTTGGAGCAGAAAGATTTTTCGGGAGAAAGGGGCGATCTGGCTTGCAATCATCCTGGCGGGCGCATAGAATGAAACTGGCTCACCTGTGTACGCAACTCCGCCCGGTCGGCAACGTACATAGTAGTGACGAAACATTCGCTAGAGGTAGGATTGAGTTGATTCATTGCTTGAATCCGCGCGTGGGCAACCTGCATGAAAACCCGCCGCAAGCCGTGACGTGCCGCAGTTGCGATTTTCTGGTTCAGGGGGCGCGCATTGGCAATTATGAGGTGATCGCGTATCTGGGTACGGGCAGCTTCGGACACGTCTACCAGGTGCGTGAGCCAGCTCCCCTGAGCCGTGTCCTGGCTCTCAAAGTCTTGCGCGTGGAGCAAATGTCAGAAAAGGCCCGCGATAGCTTCTTTGACGAGGCCCAGCGCATCGCCAATCTCCAGCACCCGAATATCCTGCCTGTCTACAACTTTGGTCAACTGGCCGATGGCCGCCCCTACCTGGTCATGGAGTACGCTCCACGCACCATCCTTGATCTGTTCCTCAAACCAGATGGCACGCGCCGCCTGGCCGCTGTCGAAGAATTGATGCCCTATGTTCAGCAGGCGGCCTCCGCCCTCTTCTACATCCATGAGAATGGCCTGATTCACCAGGATATCAAGCCGGGCAATCTGCTGATCGGACGCAGCGGACAAATCCTCCTGTCAGATTTCGGCGCGACCTTTTACCTGGGTATGCAAACACACGCGTCTCTGGGTGAGGTGACAGGCACGGCGGCCTACATGCCCCCGGAACAATGGCAGGGCAATCCGCGCCGCCATTCCGATCAGTACGCCCTGGCGATCTGTATCTACGAACTGCTGGCCGGGCGCACGCCGTTCTCGTACCGCATGATGGAGCAGATGTGGAATGCCCATCTGAAAGAGCTTCCCCCCGCGCCTCAGCAATGGAACGCACGCGTTCCTGCTGAGGTCAACGCGGTCCTCCAGCGCGCCCTGGCCAAGCACTATCAGCAGCGCTACTCTACGGTCGTCGATTTCGCCAGCGCCTACGCCAGCGCCGTGCGCACCGCTCAGCAGCGCTACATCTGCCAGAACTGCCATCACCAGAACCGCATCGGCGCGCAGCGCTGTAGCAATTGTGGCAGTTCCGACGGTGGACGCCTCTGCGCGTTTTGCGATACACCGATTCGCTTCGGCCAGCGTTGCTGCGCGGTCTGCGGACGCCTGACTACCTCGCCGATTTTGATTCCCCACAGCCCGATTGCCGGCGTGGGGGTGCGCCAGGGACGCTATATCATCAAATATGTCCTGAAAGACAACGAAGGCACTAACGTCCTGACTGCCCTGGCGCAAGACACCCAGAAGAACGATGAGCGGGTCATTCTCAAGCGCTGGGAATGCGTCGATCAGCCCATGGCCCGGCGAGCGCGCGAACTCCTGCACTACGAGCAAGTCAGCGAACCGCTGACTCGTCTTAAACACCCGCTGATCCCGCGTGTGCTGGAGCGCTTCGTCGAAGGCCGCCATTACTACCTGGTGCTGAGCTACATTCCCGGCGAAAGTCTGGAAGAACGCCTGCTCAAACTGCTGCGTCCTCTGCCTGAGCGCGAAGTCATCGGACATATGAACACTGTGCTCAACATTCTCATAGCCCTGGAACAGGCCAGGCCAGCCGTACGCCATTTCGATATCTCGCCAGCCAATATCATCATTGAACAAAAACGCGAGCGGGCCATTCTGACCGGCTTTCAGCTCCCCGCGCCTCCGCCAGAAAAGGCCGACGTGCTCATTCGCCATCGCACCACGCGCAAAATCGCTGTCTCACCCTACCTGCCGATCAAGGACGCCTCCTACGACCAGCGCACCTGCATCTACATGCTCGCCGCCAGCATGCACCACGCCCTGACCAACAACCCACCGCCGCACTATCCCACCTATCCCCCTGTGCGCGTCCTCAACCCCGATATCTCGCCAGACCTCGAACGTATCCTCAGTCTGGCTCTCATGGAAGATCCCTCCGCGCGCTACCAGAGCTACGCCGATATGCAACGCGATTTAAAGAAGCTCTTGTAAAATACGCAATAAGCTCGCAACAATTTACAATATCGCAAAATTTGCATATACATGTATAATGTGTACAGGTAACGCTGAACAGGCTTTATTGTTCGATCCACAGAAGACGAGCGATAAGACAAAAGATAAGGAAGAGTATGGTACAATGATCGCAATGAAATGGCATGTCACCCCTGAAAGGTGGGTACCGATGACAATGATGAGCGATAAGCAAGAGATGTCAATGGTCACGCCGGCTGATTGGGTGCCGGGTCCGCGCCAGGGCGAATGGACATATGAAATGTATTCAGCACTACCTGAAGATGGTCACCGTTACGAAATTATCCAGGGAGTGTTGATGATGTCGCCAGCGCCGGAAATCGCCCATCAGGCAGTCATTATGCGTCTTAGCCGCTATCTCGACGAGCAAATCTTCTCAACGGAGCGTGGTTGGGTCTTTCTTGCTCCGACAGACGTTGTGCTTTCGCCCCAGAAAGTTGTCCAGCCGGACATCCTGGTATTGCTTCATAAGCATCAAGACAGGCTCAAAAAGCGCTACATTGAGGGGGCGCCGGATTTAGTTGTAGAGGTCATCTCGCCCAGTAGCGCGGTCTACGACAGGTTGGTAAAGCACAACCTCTATGCTGAAAGCGGCGTGCCAGAATACTGGCTGGTCAACCTCCAGGATCAAAGCATAGAGGTTTTCGTGCTCGAAGGAAAGCATTTTCATTCTCTTGGCCTGTTCCGCAACGAACAACAGATCAAATCGCTCCTTATTCCCAACGAGACGCTCCAGGCTTCCCATTTCTTCAACTGGGGATGGAAAAGACAATAAGCGGGCAATGAGGCAGACAACAACAAGCAGATCGGCAGGCTATGGACCTGTACCGATCTGCTTTTTTTTTATGAAGGGGCTAACCGCGCTGGTCAACGGGTAGACAGGGAACGTTTTTGGGGCCGACGTATTCGGCGCGTGGACGAATCAGGCGATTGTTGTCATATTGTTCAAGGACATGCGAGGTCCAGCCGGTGATGCGACTGCTGGCGAAAATGGGAGTATCGAGATCGATGGGAATGCCCATCATGTAGTAGACGGAGGCGGAATAGAAATCGACGTTGGCGTTCAGCCCTTTGTGCTCTTTAATATAGGCCTCAATGCGGCGGGACATCTCGTACCAGCGGCTATCGCCGGTGCGCCGGCCCAGTTCCTCGGACATCTTGCGCAGGTGGGTCGCGCGCGGATCTTCGGTCTTGTACACGCGATGGCCGAAGCCCATAATGCGCTCTTTGCGCTCCAGCGCGGCCTGGAGATAGCTTTCCGTCTGGTCCACATCGCCAATGCGCAGGAGCATACGCATGACCTGTTCATTCGCGCCGCCGTGCAGAGGACCGGAGAGCGCGCCAATCGCTGACGTGATGGCCGCGTACATGCCCGCCAGCGTACCGGCAGTCACGCGAGCCGCGAAGGTGGAGGCGTTCAACTCGTGGTCGGCGTGCAGCGTCAGCACCGTATCCAGCATCTTTGCCACGGCGGGATCGGGCATCTCGCCTTTTAACATATAGAGAAAATTAGTCGCGTGATTGCTATCAGCCAGAGGCGCGACCGGCTCGCGGCCATGGCGTAAATGTTCCCAGGAAGCAATAATCGTTGGGATGACGGCTGTCAGACGAATAGCACGTTGGCGATTAGCGGCGGGAGATTTGTCTTCGGGGTTGGGATCAAAGAGAGCGAGAGAGGAAACTATAGTGCGGAGAACATCCATCGGCGTGGAAGATGTGGGCAGCAGACGCATAAACTCACGCACCGGTCCCGGCAGGGAGCGCGCTTGCTGGAGTTGCGCCGTCACCTCATCAAGTTGCGCGCGCCCTGGTAAGGTGCCATGCCAGAGTAGATAAGCTGTCTCCTCAAAGCTGGCATGGTTCGCAAGATCGTGAATGTCCACACCAAAGTAGGTAAGTTTCCCCAGTTTGCCATCCAGATCGCAAATATGCGAGTGTGCCGCTACGATGTCTTCAAGTCCATCAGTGGTGGTAGGCATAAATTTCCCTCCAAAGAATGACGCTTCGTCGAATGATGGGCAGTGCGGATAGGCATCCAGCGCTAAAGCGGGTCACGGAACTGTCGCTTCCCCGGCGAAGCTGACAACTTTCTCCACAACAAGTAGATTGCTGTTCTGACTGTAATTATACGAGCGACCAGGGAGGCAAATCAAGGTAGCGGGCTAACGGGTTCAGGTGCTCGGCGTGGTTCTGTTTTTGGGAAGAAAATCTCTGCCACCATAAGGGGAAGAAAATACGCCTCTATTTACCTTAAAATACAGGTAGACTGGCTCTGGGAGAGGCTTCACAATAAAAGGATAGTGGCAAAAAGCACTGGCGTAAAGACGCGCCGGGTAGTGGAAGGAGGCAGGCTTCCACTGCTAACAGCCTTTGTCAGGCAAACATGAACCAGGCAAGATGAAAGGATGGAGACCTTGATGAAAGGGACTCCTATTGACGAACTCACTGTGCAGGCCTTGCAGGGGGACTTCTATGAACTGTTCAGAAAGTACATAGAGAAGCATGGGGGAGTCTGGACTGAACAACGCGAGGGAGATCAACTCAAAAGCGTGCATATCCGCTTTCCACCAGGGACAGTACACACCTCCCTGCCTCCCAACGGACACTATGAGCGCCATCAGATTACATTCAAGGATGGAGCCATTATGTTCTGGTATTATCAGCGTCTCACCAGGCGAAACTCCATCTCTATTCCCTATGTCTATCTATGAGCATGGGAGTGGCCCGCTTCTCTTCGCAGGAGTTCAGGCCTTTCTCTCAGATGAGCGCAGGCGCCTGCGCTCGTCTGACATCTGAGGCTGGTGAGGCTGGCTTGCCAGTCTCAAAGGTGCTGTCTATCTACTTGACCCGCGCTGGCTCAACTGGCCCGGCGTTGACCGTCTGCTCAGCGGTGGGTGGGTCCACCGGTTGGGAACGGGCGCGATGCCTGGCCTCGATGGCTTTGCGCCAGCGATCCCCCCATGCCATGCCCGGTTTTTCGATGAGCAGAAAGACCAGCAAACAGAATGGCGTCGTGACAAGCAAGGTCCAGACCCAGTACAGGGTATAGCCCGCATAGTAGGGCAGACCGGGGAAATAGCCCATGATGGTCCGCGCCAGTTCCAAGAAGGGCAGATGCCAGATGTAGAGACTGTACGAAATCAATCCGACCCAACGCAGAGGCTTCCAGGCAAAGGGCATCTGCAACTGGCGCGGACCAAAGAGAATGGCCATGATGCACATGCCAAAGCCCCAGGCCAGCAGCATTTCGCTCAACCAGTCATAATAGGGCATGATGGGCGCCAGGAAAGGCCAGGCCGGTGTATGCTGGTCGGACTGGAAGTGCCACATGGCGGAGAACAGCAGAATCAGCAAACCCACGCTCCAGAGCCAGAAGCTCAAACGGCGCAGGATACGCGTAAAACGATGATCCGCTGGCAAATTCTGCGCGTAGATATAGCACAGGCTGGCCAGCATCCCTACCGCGAAGTCTTCGATATACTTGCCGGTGATTCCAAAAGCGAAAAAGAGAATGACATTCAGTACTGGACGAGGTACCAGAAAAGTCGCCGTCGGGTTGTCACGAAAATAGAAACCACACCAGCGCACAAGGAGTCCAAGCACAATGATGCCCAGCAGACAGATGGTCACAGCACGCAGACGCGAAGCACGCGGCACGCGTTTGACCAGTACCAGAACACCCAGCATCAAAAGGGGTAAGATCATATAAAACTGCCACTCAACCGCCAGCGTCCAGTATGGTCCGTTCAACTGGCGGAAGGTCAGGCGAGAAGAATCCATAAAAAAGCTCAAGAATAGACCGAGACTGGCCCAGTTATGGGGTAAGAAAAGATCAGGTTGCATCACAAGGATTAAAATCAAAAGCGAAATGTAATATCCAGGCCAGATGCGCATCACCCGGCGCAGATAAAAGGTGCGCGCCAGCGGCCAGCGGCTTTCAAAAAGCAGGGCTTTGGCGTAGGGCATAAACAGCAAAAAGCCCGACAGCACAAAAAAGAGCGTGACGCCGGTGCCGCCTGCCGTGAGAATAGACATGGCCAGCGGACTACTGTGCCAATCCAGCAGCTTGCCCTGGGTCAACGAAGCTGTGATGTGAAAGCTGATGACAAAAAAGATAGCCAGTCCTCTCACGCCATCCAGAACCGCGATGGTACTCTTCTGCGTGTGTTTCTGCTCTTCAAAGACCGTATTCAGCCAGTTTATTCCAGTTTGGAAAGGATTTTTCATGCAAACTTGCTTTCTGGGTACCAGGACATCTCTCTACTTTAACTAAAACGAAAAAAGCCAGGGGAAAGCTCACTTTTTGTCTGGATGGGAGAGATGTCCCGGTTCGTCAGGACAACGTCACAATTTGATGGGGAAAAGCGATATCACTTAGAAGATATTTCCCCAGGCGAGAAAGTATGTTAGACTAATGCAAACCACAGGAGAGGTGAAGCGCTCGATGGCAGAACCGCTGCGCGACGACGAGACCCGGGTTATCTTGAGAAGCCAGCAAGGAGATGTGGAAGCGTTTAATCTGCTGGTCTTGCGTTACCAGCAGGTTGTCTATAACGTCGCCCTGCGGATGCTTGGTGATAGCGATGTCGCGGCTGATGTGACCCAGGAGACGTTTATCGCTGCGCTACGCGGCATCAAGTCCTTTCGTGCCGGCTCCTCGTTTCGTGCCTGGCTGTTACGCATCGCCTCGAACCAGGCCACAGATCACTGGAGACGTACTCACCGGCACGTTCAAGAGTCGCTGGACACCCTGGCCGATGAAGATGAGCCGCACGCCAGCGGACTTCTCAGCACGTTGATTGCTACCGGCGATCAGGTCAACCCGGAAGAAAGTCTGCTCACCCATGAACTCCAGGACTTGATTTCGCGCGGCCTGCAAACGCTGACCCTGGAGCAGCGCATGGCCGTTATCCTCTGCGATATCCAGGGTCTCTCTTACGATGAAATTGCCATCACGACCAGCACGACGCTGGGCACGGTGCGCTCACGTATCGCGCGGGGGCGCATACGCCTGCGCGATTACCTTTACCAGCACCAGGAACTTTTACCTCGGAGCTATCGTTTAATGACTGATAGAGAATAATCTTTTCAAGAGTGGAGTTATTGGCGTGGCACAGCACAGCAACGAGCATCTGACAGGCGCGGAACTATCAGCATTTCTGGACAAAGAACTGGCTCCAGAGGAGCTGGCGCGGTGTGATGCTCATATTCAGACCTGCCAGACCTGCCGGACCGCGCTGGCGGATCTGCGGCTTACCTCCGCGCTGCTCGGCGGCATGCCGCAGGTGGAGGTGCCGCGCTCGTTTGTCCTGCCAACCAATCTGCTCACGCTGCCCGAGACGCCTCCCACCAGTCCGAAAACGCCAGCCCTCGCGCGCTCATCTTCCCTGGCGCCCTCTATCTGGAGACGCACCATGCGTACCGCGAGCACACTGGTAGCGCTTCTGGGCCTGTTCTTTTGCCTCGCGGCCTTCACTGCTCTGCCTCACGGCGGCGCCTCTATGAGCACCGCGATGAACTCAAGCGCGGGCAGCGCTCCCATCGCCGCTTCCAGGGACCAGGCGAACGCGACGGCCTCGGTGCAGGCCGCCGCGACTCTGCAGACTGCTTCGCCCAATGCCGCAGGTACACGCATCGCGGCCAGCGGCACAAGTACCCATACCCATCCCGGTGCCACGCCCACACCAGCGCCGCTCAGCACGCAGCAGGCAGATAACGGCACATCCTCGCCGGAGCAGCCAGTGCCCGCCGCGCTGGATCTGAGCCAGGCGAGCGGACGCCTGACAGTGGGCGGTTCGCTCATTCTGCTGGGCCTGCTGGGCGTAATTATCACCCATCTGTTTGAGCGTTCCTCCCGGCGGTAATCCTGAAAAGCACTTTGAGGGATCAGGAAATGCTCACCCCGATAGCCTGTAGCCCTTGCTGCATGGTTTGCGGAGTCAACTGCTGCGGTATCACATAGCGCACCACACCAGAACTATCGATAAAATAGGTCTGCGGCAGCGTGGTAACGCTATATTTGACATTGACAGACGAGTTGGCGTCGATTAAGAGGGGATAGTTGATCTGAAAACGCTGACCAAAACGTTGAATGTCTTCGCCAGGATCGCCCTGATCAATACCCAGCAGGGTAAAGGCGCCGTTCGCGCCGTAATGCGCGTAGAGACTGCGCAAATAGGGCATCTCGGCGTTACACGGCGGACAGGTGACTGACCAGAAATTGAGCACCACTGGATGTCCCTTTAAACTGCTCAAATTGATGGTGCCGTTCCCCTGTCCTCCCTGCACAGGCAGACTGAAATCCGGCGCCTGCGCGCCCACCGCGACGCCTCCGTGTGGTCCGTCGTTCGGCGTGGGCAAAAGGACAAAAATAATAAAAAGGATGGCCAGCAGAGCAATCACACCCAGCACACTAAACGTAATCACGCGTTGCCTGCTCCTGGGCAAACGCGGACGCCGGGCAAAATTGTCAGTCAGTTCTTTCTTCAATTCCTGGCGCTGTTCGCGCGCCAGTTGTTGCTCGGCCTTTGTAGCCTCTTTTTCGGGTACGGGCGCGCTCACCTTGCTTCGCTGAGTTCTGTCCCCGCCCGGCGCCCCGGTATCCGGCAATTGTTTCTTCTTCTTCTCTGCCATAGCAAAACGAACCTCTTATTTTCAAATCTGACGCTCATGCAACTTTTTCTATCACCCTGCCCGTTTTTCATCCGGCAGATCTCAGATTTGATTGAATCTCCACCGCCTCATAGTATAAGAGGGTTGTTTCGTTTGCTGCAAGCCATCCCCCTAAAAGACATATCAGTCATCTCCACTTTTTCCAGCGCCCGAGGGCGCGTTTCCCCTCTCCACTCCAAGGGAAAGGATGATATGAGTCATCCTCAATCTGGTACCGTTGGCGAACCCTTCTTCTCGCATCCTCGGCGCCTGCGGCGCCTCGCAAGCCGCTGGTAGAGGCGGCAGGTTGGGCCGGGCCCA
>DASZXF010000150.1:0-7895 GCA_035546055.1 Ktedonobacteraceae bacterium | reverse complement strand
GGCAGGGTGGGCCGCGCCCACCCTGCCACCTCCTCCCAAAGAAACAGGGCGAGTCGCGCAGCGACGAGGAGTCACCCACGACGTTCCCAACAGGACCTCTTTTGGGATGACTCATGTCTCTGCATCAGGGACGGCCCGGGTGTAAAGAAAAGTGCCAAGTTTTTTCTAAGGGTGCATCAGTATACTTCCTGGCAGATAGGGTGAGTACAGAGCGTGTCTGTCATGACAATATATGCCTTATCTGGAAAACAGATACATGGAGGGACTCAGCATGTTTCAGAAGTATTTCTGGTTACACAATGGATCTGTGGCGCATCTGTCGCTTGCATCAGCCAGGGGAAGAAGGCAGTCCGGCAAAGCCGCCGGCCCGGGAACTCCAGCCGCGCAGAACTGGCTGGGAGATCCGCCCTGGCCAGGAGCGCTTTACCTGTTGACTGGTCCTCAGTATATGGATGGGTAGTGATAATGTCCTGGAAAACTTTGAATCATGTTCTGGGCCTTGCCAGCGTTGATCAGGCTTTCTGGCAGGCTCTGCAAAAAGATCCCGTGGCCGCGATTGAAGCGCAGGGTTTTATTCTCTGCTCCGAGGAACGAAACTTCCTCAGCGGTCTCGTCGTGACCGATCTGGCTGATCTCAGCCGTGCCTTGCAGGATCGCTTCCGGCCAGGTCTCCAGCACGACATGGCCTGAGCACATATCGATGTACGGTATTGTGTCCTGCCTGCCTGCGCAGGGAGAAAAAGGACTATCAATCCTCCCGCCTGTTGCCAGCACGCCCTTGCCGCGTTGGCAACAGGCGGGAGGATTGATAGTCCTGGGAAGATGGCTGACTGTGCCTGGCGAACCAGCCGCGCGCCGCTATCATCAGGATATCTGGGATGAAGAGGCCGCAAACGCCGGATTATCCATCTGGCCTCAACTCCGCCGGACGATGCTTGTCTGGGGACGGGTGTGAGCGAGAGCGGGGTCATCACGAGGCCAGCGTTTGCGCCTCGGCGATGGCCTCGTCTAGCTGAGAGCTTTTTCCTCTGTCCCAGAGGCTCTCAAATACCTCTGATCCCAGCGCGGAACGCAGCGTTGCGCTCATGTTCTCGCGGGCCGTTGACTCCAATTGGAGCGCCCTTGTCCCGATGGACTGGCGCAGCATTTCGGCGTGGGCCAGCAGGAGCGCGGCCTGCTCCAGTTGCTTCTGCGCATAGGCGATTTCCGCCAGGCCTTCAAAGCTCAGGGCAATCCCCAGCTTATCTCCCAGCTGGTGAAACAGGTCGAGGCTCTCTTTATAAACGCCCAGCGCGTAGACGTAGTTTCCCTGCGTGCAGGCAATACTCCCCAGGTTGTTCAGCGCGGCGGCGATGCCCCAGGTATATTTGAGCCTTCTGCTGATCTTTAAACTCTCCTCGTACAGCAGATTGGCCCGCTCCTGGTTGTCCCGGCGGCGCTCAACCTCACCCAGGTTGTTGAGCACGGACGCGAGCGCCTGCTGATCTCCCACCGCGCGTAAAAGCGCCTGGCTCTCCTCAAACAGGGCGATGGCCTGGTCGAGCTGTCCCTGACGGAGCGAAACATTGCCCAGGTTATTCAGCAGACTGGCCGTACCGCGTTTATCGCCCAGCGCCCGGCGAATGGTCAGACTCTCTTCAAACAGGGCCGTGGCCTGCTCATGCTCTCCGCGCATCGAGGCGATTTCCGCCAGGGAAATGGACGCCCCGGCCAGCGTTTCCTGACTGTTCAGCGCGCGACCCAGTTCCAGCGCTTCACTGGCGAGAACAGAGGCTCGCTCGTAGTCTTTTTGCCGGCAGGCGAGCACACTCGCTCCTTCGAGCAGCCTGCCCCTGGTAATTGTTGGCTCGCTGGCCTGACTCAGAAAGGTGTCCAGCCAGTGGCGCCCCTCGTGCAGATAGCCGCGCATGAGCCAGAAGCGCCAGAGCGCCGCCGGCAGACGCGCGCCGGGATCGCTCTGTGGTTGCTGCGCGGCCCACCAGAGCGCGGCGTGCAGATTGTCGAGTTCGCTATCGAGCTGTTCCAGCCGGAGCTGTTGTTCTGTGCCGGTGAGAGCGGGCGCTGCCTCTTCGGCCAGGTTCAGGTAATACGCGAAATGCCGACGCTGGATTTCGGCTTCATTGCCGAAGCTCGCCATCTGTTCCAGGGCGAAGTCGCGAATGGTGTGGAGCATCCGAAAACGCGGCTCCTCCTCTTCTCGCTCTTGCAGACGGAGCAGACTTTTATCGATGAGTGACGTGAGCACATCCAGCGGATCATCGGCCAGTTCTTCCACGCAGGGACAGACTGTGATAATCGCGTCGAGGGTACAACCACCGTTAAAGACGGCCAGTTGCGCGAACAGCTTTTTCTCATCCTGGTTGAGCAGATCATAGCTCCAGGCAATGGCCCCGCGCAACGTCTGCTGACGCTTCGTCCGGTCGCGTTTCTCATCCTTGAGCAACTGCAAGCGACGATTCAGGTGCTTCAACATGGCCTGCGGCGGCAGCATTTTAATGCGTGCCGCCGCCAGTTCAATCGCCAGCGGCAGGGCATCCAGCCGGTTGCAGATCTCCACGATCATCGGGGCGTTTCCCCGCGTTACCTGAAAATCCAGCTTGACATTTCTGGCCCGCTGGATAAAAAGCGCGATTGATTCATATTCCATTAAGGCGTTGAGATCCAGAGTATGGGCTGATTGAGGGCAGGTGAGTGGCTCGACGTAATACTCATGTTCACCGGTAAGCGCCAGGGCTGTGCGACTGGTGACCAGGACTTTCAGACCGGGGCAGTAAGCCAGGAGTTCCGGCAGAAAGGGCGCGGCCTCTGTCACCTGCTCAAAGTTGTCGAGAAGCAGCAGAATGTGGCCATTCAGCAACTCTTTCAGACGCTCCAACAGGGGTTTGGTGCCAGCCTCTTTGATGCCCAGCGTCTGGCTGATCACGGAGAGAACGGTATCAGGATTGTAGGTCGTGGAGAGATCGACAAAAAAGATGCCATTGGGAAAAGTGTCGGTGAGCTGGGCGGCTGCCTGCAGTCCCAGGCGCGTTTTGCCGATTCCGCCGGGACCAATCAGGGTGAGCAGGCGTATATCCTCCTGTTGCAGCAGATGGGTAATCTTTGCCAGCATGTGCTGGCGTCCGACAAAAGGCGTGAGCTGAACCGGGAGATTGTTGGGATGATGGTCCAGCGTCTTGAGGGGAGGAAAGACGGCAGGCAGACCGGCGGCGTTGACCTGAAAAATATGCCTGGGAAGTTCAATATCCTTCAGAAAATGTTTGCCCAGATCAAGCAGAGTAATATCCGCTGGCAGCGTATCCACCACCAGCTTTTGCGTGATCGCGGAGAGCAGAATCTGTCCCCCGTGGCCCGCCGAAAGGGTGCGAGCCACATGGTTAAGCGGCTGACCAAAGTAGTCATTGTGGCGATGCTCTGCGGCCCCCGTATGAATAGCCATGCGTACTCGCAGGGGACTGATCTCGTCCGGCCATGTTTCTCTGTTCAGCGCGCGTTGAGCCTCAATCGCGGCCTTGAGAGCCTCTGGAGCAGTGGAAAATGCGACATAGAACGCATCGCCGGCGGTCTTAAAGACAAATCCTCCATGGTCTTCCATAAGGCGACGGAGCAGGGTATCATGGCGCTCCAGCGTCTCGCGCATCCTCTCAGGAAAATGTTCCCAGCGGACAGTGCTGCCCTCTATATCTGTAAAGAGAAAGGTAATGGTTCCGGTTGGTGGCTCTGGCATAGCTGGACCTCCTGATGCCCTTCTGAGGCAAAACCTGTCCGGGCGTCGTCGTTCAAGTGCTATCTCGCGTGCAACAGGTGTCTTCTGCACATGGTCTCTCTCTCCTTCTTTTCTCTCATTTTCTACAATATACAACAAACTGCTACAAACTTCAATGAATTGTAATAAACTTCCCCTTACTCCAATATAAGGTAATATATTCTAATAAATTTAACTGGAATGCAATAAACTCTATAAAGTTTGCATAAACGTAGCTCTACCATAATAAACACACATTTGTTTGAACATGATTCTATAAGCCTGATATATGTAAGGAACTCGGCAAATAATTACGAAATGCAGTAAAAAGGCCTGGTAAGCATTGACAACCTCCAAAAAACATGGTATATCTTTTAACAGAAAGTGATTGTCGAAGCTCCCGGACAGAGCGTTGTGAAGCGATTACACCCTGTCTGGCGGGGAGTGCAGGGAGAGGTAGAGGGGGAGAGATGGCTGGACAACCAATCAGGAAAGCAGACCTATCATGGCGCAGCACGACATGCAACAGGTCCGTGAGCTCGCTCGCTCACTGGCGAAACGAGCCTGGACGGACGAGGATTTTCGCCAGCAGATTCAGGATAATCCCGTCGAGACCCTGACTTCTGCCGGTTTGCCTGGCGAATTTGCCGAGGCGTTTCTGCACGAGGCGCAGCTGAGCGAAGTCTCCGCGTATGGCCTTGAGCAGCAATGCTTAATTTCTGATATCGGCCTCTTGCAGGATTTTATCTATTGATCTCTTTCCAACGACAGTAAGGGAGAGATCAATGCAAAAAGCAATAAATGGCTAATCGCCGTTGACAAGGAGAAAATGAGGGTGCTATAGTAGAGAAGGTGGCAAGAGAGATAGCATCTCATCTATCTCTGGCGCCAGAAGTGCCATTCTCTCAAGAAGAAACTTCCACATCGGTCCTTTGGCAGAAACAGTATGGTGCCAACCTGTTTTAATCAAGGAGGAAGTTTATGCGCCTCAAGACCGCGCGCATCCTTTTACGTACCGTCATTACCCGTGCCAGCAGCGATCCCGCCTATATGCGTCAACTTCGTTCAGATCCCGTCTCTGTGCTTGTCGCAGCAGGCCTCCCTTATGATGTGATTGAGGACTTTCTGCGCGAAACAGGGATGCGGGCTGAAGTGTCCGGGTTCTCAATTCCCGAATGCGCTACCACCTGCGCGCTGACCAGGGGGAGCGACTATCCGGCTGTGCTCAGTCTCTAAACTCATTGTCTCTGGTCAGAGAGGAGGCGTGGCTGCCTATCCCGGTGATGGCAGACAGGTCGATGTCTTGTTGACCGGATGAATTTGCCCGCCGAGTGAAGAGGCAGAGCGCACGTACTACGTAAACACTCTGCTTTGCAGGTGTCATATTCTCTTGTCGTTCGCCCTGGAACCATGGCCGGGGAACTGGAAAGGGCGCTGCTCTTTCTCTCGTCCTTGCGCGACGGGAGCATGGCGGACCCTTTACCAGAGCAAAGGAACAGAGAAGAGAAGATCCTTTGGCGTTGTACCTGTTAGTTGTCGTTACGGAGCGCAGGTTGCCTGAGCGGACCTGGCCGGCTGCGTTGGCGCGCACGTCGCCGCTTACCCTGGCCTGAGCGTCCTGGCCAGCCTGGCATGCGTAATGAAGCCTTCTCTCAGCAGAAGAAAAGCAAAGGAGAACAAGATGGACTACACCGAGTTTGAGAAAACCCTGCAACACATCCGCACAACCGCCCGTGGGCTGGCTGACCGCGTGAGCGCCGATGAGGCTTTCAAGGCCCAGGTTCAGAGCGATCCCAGCGGCACCCTGACCGCTGCGGGTTTGCCGGAAATCGCGGTTGGCGACTTCATGCGCGAAACTGGCCTGAGCGAAGTAGCCGGCTATTTCGTCTGCTCCCTGACCTGCTCGATCACTGCCGCCGCTGACTAGCTCCCGCTCTACCTGAGCCGTTCATTGCACTGTCTACTCCTCGCTATTGCCTGGCGTGTCCGTGGATGCTCCCAGGCAATAGCCCCATCTGACCTTGTTACATCGTACCTTCCTGGCCCATGCATGGGCTCTATGCATGTATGACCAGGCAGCCTTTCTTCACCAAGAAGGAAAGTGTACATAAAAGGGTTGAATGATGATAAAACCTGATGCAGGAGCATTCGCCTTTGACGTTGATGAACCTCAAGATGTCCTGGTACAGATTATTCGCGAAACAGGCTGTAGCTCCGAGATCGATAGCGGAAACTGGCGGATTGAGCAGAGTTCTGATCCTCTCAAACAGTGGCTGCAATTCAACTCTGAGTCTGTTGTACTCTCCCCTCAAGGCTGGAAACTCCATATTTCTGCCAGTGTGTCATCCGCCGGGACGGTTCTGCGCAGGGTGCTGCCGATTTTACTGACGCGCGCGGCGTGTTTTAAAATGGCCGCTTCCTTGAAACGCCTGAGCTTTCTCAACCAGGGAGGCGCGGGCAAGAGCCAGATTGGCAAGTTTATCACGGTCTATCCTCGCAATGATCACGAGGCGGTGGAACTGGCCCGCTTATTGGATGAAGCCACGGCGGGTCTGCATGGCCCCAATATCCCTTCAGATCGCGCTTTGCATCCGGGCAGCCTGGTCTATTATCGCTATGGTGCGTTTAGCGGTAAACTTATCATTCAGAATAACCTTGGCCTGATGGTCCCGATTATCAATACGCCCCGCCAGGAAATAGAGCCCGACCAGAGACACGTGCCCTATCAGCCGCCAGCCTGGGCTGTTGATCCCTTCATTCGCGCCGGGGTCGCGGTTGAGCCTCCGCCTTTCCAGCGTTTGCTGAACAGGCGTTATGTGCTGGTGGCGGTGATTGCGCGCTCTATGAACAGTACGATCTATCTGGGGAGCGACCTGGAGGTTGCGCGGACCTGTGTGATCAAAGGACCGGGTTTCGCGCATACCACGAACGCTTCCTCAAACAGGGTGGAGCATGAGGCGAGTATCTTACGACAACTGGCCCCTGATCCGCATATTCCGCAGCTTTTTGATGTTCTGGAACAGGATGGCAGCGCGTATCTCGTCATCGAGGATCTTGAGGGGGAGACGCTCAATATCTGTGCCAGCAGGCGCCTTGCCAGGGGCCAGCATCTGTCCGCTGAGCAGGTGATTGCCTGGGCGCAGGAACTGGCCGGCGTGCTGGAGAAGATTCATCAGCAGGGACTGGTTTACGCGGATCTCAAGCCCTCAAATGTCATCCTTGGTCCTGATGGCCAGTTACACCTGATCGATTTTGAATTGACTCGCCCTGCCGGGGATACCAGGGCCAGGTGGAAAGGCAGCGGTACGCGGGGATATATGTCTCCTCAGCAAGATAGCGGACAGGCGGTGACGATCAGCGATGATGTCTATAGCTTTGGCGCGCTGCTCTATTCCCTGGTGACCGGGGCCGAGCCTTCCTATGCTCCCGATGCTCTGGCGCTGCTGGACCGCCGGGTGGAACAGCTCAGGCCGGAGGTGGGAGAGCATCTGAAGGCGGTGATTGTGCGCTGCCTTGCCCGGGATGCACGGGAGCGGTACAGTTCAATGGCCGAGGTGAGCGCGGCCCTGGAGCAGGCGCGCAGACAGGATATATCCCGCGCGGTGCCCTTTGGCGGAGAAGCGCACGCGGAGGATGCGCCTGCTCGCTATCGGGAACTGGCGCGCCGGCTGCTGGATACGCTGTGCGCGACGGCGCTCCAACCGAAAAAAGCGCAGGGACTTGCCTGGCAGAGCGCGCATCCCATTTCCTACGGGTATCTGGCGAGAGATGTCAATACGGGGAATGGAGGCGTTATTCTGGCCCTGGCGGAGCTGGTTGAGGCCTTTGGGGATGAGCATGAGCGAGGGAAAGAGGTCTTGAGCGAGGGGGCGCGCTGGCTCTCGACGGCCCCGGGCGGCCTTTCCCGTCCCTTGCCGGGTCTGTATGTCGGCGAAGCCGGGGTAGGCGCGGCGCTCTTGCGAACCGGCCAGGTGTTGCGGAACTCCGCCTGGATCGCGGCGGCGGAGGAGCGTGCGCGCCTGGTGGCCTCTCTGCCGTATGGCTCACCCGACCTGTTCAACGGCACCGCCGGTCGTCTGCGCTTCCATTTGCTGCTGTGGGACGAGACGCAAGAGCCGGAACATCTGCAAGCGGCCATCAAGTGCGGGGAGCA
>DASZXF010000149.1:0-2178 GCA_035546055.1 Ktedonobacteraceae bacterium | reverse complement strand
CCTCCTGGCGGATCAACGGCTTGAGCACAAAATCGTAGGTGGCGGTGTAGAATGGCGTCTCGACTCCATAGGGCGCGGCCTCGGTAGGGGAGTCGTGGCGCACAAAATCGACCACCAGCGAGTCTTTTGTACCAAAAACGGCGTCCGAGTCGAGATAGGGATCGCCTTTGACAAACAGGTGAGTGGTGACTGGCACGAAGCCGTCCGCCGAAACGATCATGTGAATATGGGCCGGGCGAAAGGGATGGCGACCCAGGGCGCGCAGGAGCTGCCCTACCGGGCCATCGTCGGGAATGGGATAGGCGACAGGCTTGATACCGATGAAATGGAAAAAGCCCTGGCTGTCGGTGTGGAACTTGCCGCGCAAATTCATGTCGCTCTGGGCGGGATCTTGCTGCTCATACAGACCGTTCTCGTTGGTTTCCCAGACATCCAGCAGGGCATGGGCGATGGGTGTGCCGTCGAGCGAGTAGACATGTCCGCTGATCACAGCTGGCTCACCTCCGCCGTCGAAGTTGATCGAGGCGCCCGGCGGTAGTTCGCGCGCGCCTGCGCGATAAAAGGGGCCAAAGACTGTGCTCTCGGTGACACGCTCCTCGGCGCGGTGGTTGATGGCATCCACCAGCATACTCGCGCCGGTCACATCGGAGAAAAGAATGCACTCCTGGCGTCTGTCATCGCACATCTGCCCCATCCGGGTGAGAAACTGGATGGCCTGCAACCATTCGGCTTCGCTCGGCTCAACTTCGCGAATGAAATCATGCAAATGGGTGATGAAGCTGCTCATCACCGCATACAGGCGAGGATTGGGAGCCTGAGCCATGCTCGCCAGCACGTTCCGGGTAATCTGCTGCTCTGTGTTGTCGCTCACGAGCCATCTCCTTTGTGCGCCTCTCTGAAGATCATGCCCTGCCGCCCGCTTAGCAAGTAAGCAAGCATGAACGGAAAAAGGCTTTTTATTTGCTTTCTAGATGTATATCACGTGGGGGGCATTTTTGCAAGGGACGATGGCTGGCGTGCCCTGTGAGATGCCAATTGGACTATGTACGGGCCAGTTGGCTCTTCCTTTTTGCACGCTTCTCCAGTATGCTGAATGGTAGAGATCTTATTCAAGAGAGAAAGAGGGAGCATTTGCGATGAAGATACAGGAGGACTGGCGGCAGCTTGGCGCGGTGCTGGATGAGGCACGGGAGGCGGCGAGCGCATTTCTGGGCGACCTGGCGCGACGGCCCGCTGGACTGGTGGTGCCGCAACTGGAGCACGATACCTTGCCAGCTACGGGTCTGGGCGCGCGGGGAGCGCTGGCTGCCTTTCGCGAGAAGTACGAGCACTGGCTGGCGGCCTCGCCGGGTCCGCGCTACCTGGGCTTTGTGACAGGCGGGACCACGCCTGCGGCCCTGGTCGGGGACTGGCTGGTGACGACCTACGATCAGAACGTGGGCAGCGACGGCGATTCGATTGCCACGACGGTTGAACATGAGACGCTGGCCCTGTTGCGCGCGCTCTTTGGTCTGCCGGACACCTTCGAGGGCGCCTTTGTGACAGGCGCGACGATGGCGAATTTTGTCGCCCTGGCCACCGCGCGTCAGTGGGCCGGGCAACGCCTGGGGGTGGATGTCTCTGAACAGGGACTCTGGGGACTCCCGCCGATCCCGCTGCTGGCTGGCTCGGCGCATGCCAGCGTCATCAAGTCACTATCGATGCTGGGCATGGGACGCCAGGTGGCGGAAAAACTGCCCTCGCTGCCGGGTCGCATGGCCGTTGATCCGCAGGGTGTGCGCTCGCGCCTGGCGGAACTCAAGGGCGCGCCGGCCATCGTGGTTGCCAGCGCGGGCGAGGTCAATACCGGCGATTACGATGATATCGCTACCCTGGCCGAGCTCTGCGAGGAGTACGGCGCCTGGCTGCATGTGGATGGCGCTTTTGGCCTGTTCGCCGCCTGCGATCCCGCTCGCGCCCACCTGCTGAGGGGTCTGGAGCGTGCCGATTCGGTGACCGCCGATGGTCACAAATGGCTCAATGTGCCTTATGACTGCGGTTTTGTCTTCACCCGCCACCTGGACCTGAATCAGCAGGTCTTCAAAGTCACTGCCGCTTACCTGGGGGGCAGTTCGGATATCTCTCATCGCACGCCCGAAGACTCCCGCCGCTTCCGTGCTCTACCCGCCTGGATGACTC
>DASZXF010000148.1:0-2813 GCA_035546055.1 Ktedonobacteraceae bacterium | reverse complement strand
TCGGCCAGAAAAGCCTGGTAGAGCTGCAGAGTCACCACAGGACCAAGCGAAGCCGCCAGGCGGGTCTTCACTTCTCCAAGGCGTGGCGTGCGCGCCACAATCACCAGAGCAGTATCGACTATGGGCAAGAACTCCTCCTTTTCTCTCTACCGCGCCAGCGTATGCCGTCGGGCACGCTTCGAGCCTGGCCACACGCCGGATCGGCTCGCGCCATTTGTTATGTCAACTAGCGGACTGACCGCCAGGGGAACCCTCGGACCGGCATACCGAAATGTCGTGTGGAGCATCGCCCAGGCGGCCCGGACACTCCCCACCAATGTACCCGCAACTTTCGAGCGACCCGCCTGCCGTTTCCGATAGTGCAGAGCAACTTCTACAATGCGATAGCGAGCGCGAGCACTCTTGACAAGCATTTCCACCGGCCAGCCGAAGGTTCTCTCGCGCATATCCAGCGCCAGGAGAGCGCTACACCGCATGGCGCGCAATGAGCCTATATCATGCAATCTCGTCCTGTACATCAGGTTGAGCAGATGTGATACCAGCCAGTTTCCCAGGCGAGCCTGAACGGGTACCGCGCCTGCCTCGGCCAGGCGAGTCACCCGCGATCCCATGACCAGATCCGCGCGTTGCTCATAGAGAGGCGCCAGCATCGCCGGAAGGTCACCAGGATTATCGCTGCCATCTCCATCCATGAAAACCAGCATATCGGCTCCCCGCGCGAGCGCTGCCTGCACGCCGCGCCAGCAGGCCTGACCATACCCCCTCTGCGCTTCATTGACGACCTGCGCCCCCAGCGTCCGTGCAACCTCTGCTGTCTCATCGACACTCCCATTATCGACCACAATGATCGATTGGAAGCCGGAAGCGGTCAGTTCCGGCAACAACAGACGCAGCGCTTCAGCTTCATTCAGGGCTGGAATAATCACGGCAACCGCCTCGTTTTGAACCGCACTCATAGAAAACAAACTCCTCCCTTGCAAAGAATTTCAACCTACGCCAGCTTACACGTACAGGAGAAGGCATTTTTACTGGATGAACAGATCCACCTGTTTTATCTCTCCTCAGAGGCGGCATCAGACGCACAAAACGCGGTAGAAGCAGCGAGTTGAGGGCCACGCGCCACCTCGACTCGCTGCTGTGGTGAGGTCAATTGCCATATGTGATGACCAGCGGCGGCGGATCGAGGGCAAGCACCTGGCGCGGAGTCATCAGGGTTTTAGCTTCGATATGGTAGAACAGCTTGAAGCCGCCATAGCGGAAATTGTGGTACCTTTGCATGTCCTGTCCGACCCACGTCTGATACTGCTTTGTTTTGTCCGCTTGATCGCCGCTATAGCCGCCGACACTATCCACATGGATAACCACATCAACCCGTGGATCATTGACCAGATTCCGCTTATCGGCAATTTCCGCCTGCCCGGCGTCAGAGGGATTGATCAGGCCATCCCCATCCCCACGATATTGATGAATCAGCAAGATTTTCCGTGGAACGTGATACTTCATCGGCAGCGCCGCCAGCGTCTCGATAATCGGATTCAGCTCTGAGGCATGGACATTGCTCAGATTGACGCCGGGGATACCATCGTGGTGCGGAAACATCCATTCGGGATCGACTGCCATCTGGACAAACGAGTAGCGCTCCAGGTACGGAAGGAAGAAGTTGACTTCACTGTTGACGGGCGCGAGGCCGAAGTCGAGATCTAAAAATAACAGCAGGCCGTTTTGCTGACAAAAACGCAGGTACGCCTGGATCGTGGCGTCATCCAGGTGATGACTATATCTGCCCTCCGGTCCGGGAAAACCGTCGGGAATACTCACAACCAGGTCAATGCCGAGCTGGACCGGGTGAGCCGGGTCAAGTTGCTGATAGGCGTTTCCTTGCGCTCGCAGCGCTGCCAGCATAGACGGGGTGAGCGTGTAAGCCGGTCCCGTCGCTTCTGCGTTGGGAATGGCGTAGAAAGCGACGACGCGATGAGCAGGCAACACCGCTCCGATAGAGGGATCAAAGGGCACTGGCGTAGGTTGTGGCGTCGGCACCGCAAACAGACGACCAGCGAGCCCCCGCCGATGTACTCCCAGCGATTGAGCGAGCAAGGGATAGAGAACGATGAGTAATATACTGATGAGCAGAACACTCGCCGCCAAAAGAGTGATTTTCAGCGGAACACACTGTATCCTCTTACGCCGTTCTCGCAGAGCTTCTAACTTCTGTGTGGGAGCCTCACTAATGTCTTGTAATTGCTCGTCTGGAAAGCTATTCATACCAAAAAATCTCCTCAGATCCACTATAACGACCAGTGAGAAATAGGGGAAAGCATGGCGCCTCTTGCCTCCTGACCGTACAGGAACTGCGCCGTTGACCTGCTGGCCAGGAGTTAGCAAACAAAAACAGCATGCCTCTTCCTTCTCTCGCGATCATAAGAGAAGGAAGAGGCATGCCGGGGAATGGTACTGAAGCCTCGTCTCAGGGCGTGTTTATCCAGGTCGATATGGTATGAAGATCATACTTGCGGGTGGGATGACGCGTGGCGCCAGGAGGCAGACGCCCGCTGCCGTAAGCAGCCTACCGGGGGTGAGAAACAGGGGATGTTTCCTCCTCGATGGGTGCTGACACTGCTTTGCTCCTCGACGGGGGCATAGCGTAGGTAGCGGGAAGCTCGCCTGCTGGAACAGGCCGGGCAAAGCGCCAGTGCCTCATCCACACGGTCAGCGGAATCAAGAGCAGCAAGACAATCAGCGAGGTCCATTGGGCTTGCTTGAGTCCCCAATCCAGGGTGAAAAGCGGGACGACGGTATTCGCGCGGGCAAAGAAG
>DASZXF010000147.1:0-3886 GCA_035546055.1 Ktedonobacteraceae bacterium | reverse complement strand
CCCCGGGCCTCTTTCTACGCGCGCGTCCTTATTGTTGCAGACCGCTGACCACGCGGGCGTACTTCTCGGCCAGAGCCTGGGCCTGTTCAGTCGAAACCGACTCGGCGACCACGTGGAAGAGTGGGCGATCCGCGTCGGGCAGGACCAGTACCCATTCCTTGCCCAGATCAATTTTAATGCCATCAATCGGCTTGGCGCGTCGTTCGCGGTACTGCTCGCTCAGGATACGCATCACCTTGCCCTTATGTTCCCAGGGACAATTGACCGTTGTGCGGCTCATGTAGTAGGCCGGCAGATCGTCCACCACTTCCGCGAGATGCATCTGGAAGGTCGCCAGCAGTTCCAGCAGCTTGACCGTCGCCAGCATACCGTCAAAGGCCGGCTGCATCTCCGGGAAGACGTAGCTACCCGCGCCATCGCCGACCAGCACCACACCTTCGCGGCCAGCCGCCGTCATCATCGCGTGCGCCAGTACCTTGGTGTAGAGAATCTGTCCGTCGTAATGGCGGGCGATATGTTGGAGCGCGCTTGGAGCCGTCACCGGAGCCGCCACAATGCCATTGCGGTGCTTGCGCAGCATCAGACTCGCCATCGTCGCCAGCATCTTCACCCCATCGAGAATACGTCCCTTGTTATCCACCACCCAGATACGCTCCCCGCCGGGATCGATGCGAATGCCCATATCATTGTTCAGGGTTGCCGTAATCGTCGCCAGGCGTTGCAGATCCTTCTCAAGCTCTTCCAGCGTGCGAGAGACGTTTTCGCTATCCGGGTTGCCATTCAGCACAATCACCTCGCAGCCCAGGCGATTCAGAATATTCTGCAAAATGTACGACGTACTCCCGTTCGCATAATCCACCACCAGCTGATACTTGCGCTGTTTAATCAGCGCCACATCCAGCACCTTCATGACATTATCGGTGTACGGCGTAATCACATCCTTGTTTTCCAGCACCTCGATTGAGCCCAGGTCGTCCTGGTAGACACGGCGAAAATCCTCGCGGAAATAGAGATTCTCTATCTTGCGCTCCGTCGTCTTATTGATATCCAGGCCATACTGATCAAAGAACTTGATATCCACAATGCGCTGATCGTGAGGCGACAGGCGCACATGTACCCCGCCAACGGCATCTGTATTGCGCACATAATAGCGCGCCACCGGAATTGGCACCTGGTTGATATCGTGAACATTGATGCCAGCCGAAGGCAAACCCGCGATCACCGCGCGTTTAATCATGCGCGACGTGCGGTGCGACGAATCGCGGTTCAGACACACCACCGCACCCCTGGGCAAAATCGCCCCGTAGGCCGTACCCAGGCGCGCCGCGAAATCGGGCGTCAGGTCCACATTAACCAGTCCGCTCACCCCGAAGCGGCTGAACAGACCGCGCCGGCCCTGCGAACCCCAGATGATGCTCGTATTGATGACCGCGCCCGCCTCAATCTCCTTATCCGGCCAGATCTTCACATTCGGCTGGATAATCGCGCCCTCCTGCACGATGGAATTATCGCCAATCACCGAGCCCTCGAACATCACCGCCTTACTCTTAATGCTCGTCGCCGAACCCACCAGCGCCCCGCGCAGCTCCGCGCGCTCGCCCACGTAGGAATTGTTCCAGACAATGCTGCGGTCCACCTGCGCCCGCTCATCCACAATCGTATAGTGACCGATAATGCTTGGACCGTGGATAATCGCGCCGTTTTTCACCTTGCAATCGTGAGCCAGGTAAATCGGGCCGTAGAGCTGAGCCTCCTCATCAATCTCCACTCCCTCCTCGCACCAGATATTGCCGCCAATATTCTGGGCCGGAATCTCCGCCTCCACCAGACCATTCAGCGTATCGGCATTCGCGCGCATATACTCGCCCAGATTGCCGACATCGCACCAGTAGCCATTCGCCACATAGCCATAGATCGGATCACCCTTTTTCAGCATATAGGGGAAAAGCTCCTGGCTGAAATCGAACGGCTTATCCTTTTCAAAATACGTAAAGATCTGCGGGTCCAGGACATAAATGCCCGTATTGATTGTATCGCTAAACACCTCGCCCCAGCTTGGTTTTTCCAGAAACTGGGTGATGTGGCCTTCCTCGTTCGTAATAATCACCCCATATTCCAGGGGATTGTGGACATGAGCCAGCGTCAGAGTCGCCAGCGACTTCTTGCTGTGGTGGTATTCAATAATGTCCGTCAGATTATAATCAGTAAGCGCGTCGCCGCTGATCACCAGAAAAGGTTCCGTCAGCAGACTTTCCGCGTTCTTCACGCTGCCAGCCGTCCCCAGAGGAACATCCTCGCGCGAATAGGTAATGCGCATCCCGAGTTGCGAGCCGTTGCCAAAGTAGTCCTCAATGTTACTGGCTAAATATTGTACGGTGACAACAACTTCGGTGATACCGTGCCGTTTGAGCAAATTTAGAATGTGTTCCATGACTGGCTTGCCAGCAATGGGGACCATAGGTTTAGGGCGCCTGATCGTAAGTGGCCGAAGCCTCGATCCCTCCCCGCCGGCCATGACAACCGCTTTCATAAAGGCCGCCTCCTCAGATGTAAAAACAAGTAAAAAATGAGGGACGGCGTAGCACGAGCCACGCCGCCCCAATTGTACTACATAGGCCAGGCGTGCCGCAAGCTGATGCATCGCAGCACACTCGATGTTAATCAGTCCACGATTCCGGGAAGTCTCCTACGTTTTTCTCGAAACCCTGTTGTTCAATCCCAGTCACTGATACGACCATGATCCACCAGCCAGCGGATAAAACGATGATAATTCGTAATCTGCGTGGCCTGGCGTTGTTCATAATCTTCGCGCAGTGCGATTAACTTGCTGGCCTCTTCCACTGTGAAACCCTCATCCAGGAGGGCGTCGATCAGCAGATCTAAGAACTGCTGTTGCATGTGTAATGTCCTCCTTTACGTAATCCAGTCAGGCAAACCTACTACACTGTGAATGAAGAATCGTTGCCCATGTTCTTTTCTGGTAGAAAAGCACCGGCACTATTCTCGGCGCTGAGAATGGTTTCAATGTGATACATTGACATAAACTTTACGGAGCAAGAGGTAACGGCGCCAATTTCATCCGAATGGTACCTGTTCCCTGCTATATAAAGTATAGCGTGCAGGGTCAAAATTGTGTAGAGCTTTTTTGCCCATCCCAGATGGCGTTCTATGTACACTATCTCACATATCGTATACGATTTGCAAATCTGGGGAAAGCAGAGGGAAGGTTACTTGCCCTGGCGGAGACGTGTACATGAGTCCTCCCCAACGTTTCTGAGGCGGCCTCAAGCGCTGGTGGCGCGGGGATGGCTGATATTGTCAGGCGAGGTGGAACAGCGGGAAAGCTGGTCTGGCGGCCATGCCAGGATTGAAACACCTTGAAATCCTGTGGTAAAATACGCAGCAACAACGGCTGAAAGGCCAGAGACCCGGCAATTTACACCTTTTTGAGAAAGGCGACCAGGCTATGTCTCTAGAACGTACCGCGCATCCCTACATTGTACGGGACTCCGCTATCTATGGCGGCGAACCCATTGTCGAAGGCACGCGTACCGGCGTGCGCCATATCATCCTACAATTCCAATCCGGCAGAGATCCCGAAGAGATCGCGACCATCCACCGGCTCTCGCTGGCCCAGGTCTATGACGCCCTTAGCTACTACTACGACAACGAACGCGAGATTGAGCACTATATCCGCAATGAGTCCTGGGGTGCCAGCTAGCGCATCTGCCCGTCCCTGACCTTTTTCATGCTTACTCCGGCAGAGAAGACTGTAAGCAGCGTAGAGTAGAACCACTCTACGCTGCTTACACGTCTTATCAGTCATCCCCAATTTTTCCAGCGCCATAAGGGCGCGTTTCCCCGCCCCACCCAAGGGGAAGGATGA
>DASZXF010000146.1:0-1553 GCA_035546055.1 Ktedonobacteraceae bacterium | reverse complement strand
TGTACATTCACGTTCCTTTTTGTGAAACCATTTGCAGCTTTTGTCCATTTACACGCGGGGAGTTCGAGCGTGAAGATGAGCTGGATCGCTATATGCGGGCGCTCTTACGCGAGATGGAGCTCAAACATGCGTACCGGGGTTTCGCCGCGCCGGTTGATTGTATCTACATCGGCGGAGGGACGCCTTCGGTCTTGCGCGTCGAGCATTTTTATCAACTGGGAGAGGCGCTGCGCAAGTACTTTGATCTGAGCAGACTCCAGGAATTCACCATGGAGTGCGAAGTCAAAAGCGTGACGCCGGAAAAGCTCCAGGCATGGCAAGACATCGGCGTGACACGCACCAGCTTTGGCGTGCAAACGTTCAATCCGCGTTACCGCAAGCTGTTCAATCTCACCTCAACCGTCGAGCAGGTTCGCACGGTGGCGAGCTGGGTAACCGAGCGCTTCGCCTTTACCAATGTAGACATGATCCATAGCATAGCCGGACAGACGCTGGATGAGCTGCTTGAGGATGTGGATAACGTCAATGCCCTGGGGACGACCACCGTTGATTACTATACACTCAATAACGGGGTCGCGCAGCCGCGCCTGCACAGGGGCTTTGCCGAGGAGGGACTGTCCTCGCTGTCGGCCCACACCAGGCTGAGCTATCGCATGTTCCTCAACGAGTATTTGAGATCGCAGGGCTGGGTACCTCATAACAGCTACTCGTTCATCAGGAGAAGCGCCCAGGCCGGTCCGCAGCGAGTTGTCATGCAATATGAGCCAGTTTTCCATTATCAGGCCATCACCTACGGCTATAACGAGGATTATGTCGATGCCTATGGCGCGGGTGCGCAGGGCTACTACGGTCAGTATCTGATCGGCAATGTCGCGAACCGCGAGCAATACGCGGCTCGTCTGCTGGATGAAAGCGGACAGCCCTGGTTCGGGGCTTACCGCACAACGCCCGATGCCAACAAGGGGCTGGTCTATTTCTCCTATCGCGGTTCTCTGGAGAAAGCACGGATCGACTGGAGCACGGTCAGTCCGCAGGTGCGTAACGCGCTGGCGGATACCGTCAGCCAGGGTCTGGCCATCGAGCACCCCGATCACTATGAACTGACCGAGGCAGGCTGGTTATACGCGGTCAACCTCATGTACCTCTTGATGGAAGAGAGGTATCAGGCCATCCTCTCCCGCAATATCGCCCGGCGCAATACCCAGCGCGACCGCCAGCCTGATGATGTCGTGTTTATGCCTCGCCGTCGTACGGTAGTTCCTGTTGTCTCAGCCAGTTAGCCAGACGGGCTGAACAGCAGTGTTCTATCACGCTACCAGGGTCTGGTAGCGCGTATTTCGAGAAGAAAGGAGGAATTGCACATGAAATCTGCCGTCGAATGGGGCACTGAGAAAGCCAATGTCGTCGAATGGGACATCCAGAAGGCCAATGTCGTCGAATGGTCCATTGAGTGGTAGCACCCGCTCCCTCTAAGGCTTCTCAACTATCTGGAGTGTGCCTGGACAGTTCCCTGGCGCGGGCAAGCGCGGGGGACACGAAAACAACAGGCATAC
>DASZXF010000145.1:0-6344 GCA_035546055.1 Ktedonobacteraceae bacterium | reverse complement strand
CTGCGTGAGCGCACGATAATGCCGCGCACGACGCCGAACTGGCGCTGGACGGTATAGCCGAAAAGTTCATTGGCGCTGGTGACAAGATTATGGTCCATATCCTCTTCCTTTCGTTCGCCCTCTTCACAAGAGTGAAACATTGTCTATGCTTGTATACGAACGACCAGCGCCGGAGTAAAACTGGAGAAGACATGGCCGCTGGATAAAGGTTTTCGCGTGTGCCTCTGGCTACGGGTTAGCTCTTTTCCACCCCTGAGCGTACTTTCTACCTGCTTCCATTGCTCTGCCTTCAACTGAACCGGGTGCTTTTCATTGAATCTGGCGCTCCATACGAGCAAACCTCCTGAAACAGAGGGCTATTCGGCCAGGCCGGGCGAGCCCTGATACGCGCTCTCCTCCTCCTCTTCCTCCAATTCGGCCTGCTCCCTGGCCGCGAGCAGGGCGGCCAGGCGCTCGTCCTCGATCCTGGCTTTCTCTTCGTGCTGACGCAGCCAGCGGAAGAAAAGGGGCGACATCACGATCCAGTCGACGATACCGGGAACGAGCAAAAGTGCGCCAGCCGAGGCCTGGTCGGCGAAGGGGCTGAGGAATTGCGCGGGCACATGGTAGGGATAGAGGACAACGCCGGTGAAGACGATGACAAAGGCGTAGATCTGCAAGGGTTCGCCGTCGAGGAAAGCAAAGGCGATCTGCGCTGGATAGCTCATGTGGTGCAACTGGCGCTCTGGCCCGATCAGCGGCCACCAGTTGAGGAAGGAGACGAGAAAGAGCGTCCAGATCATCAGATGGTAGAGATTCGCTCCCGGCGCGGTCAGGGTCTGAGCATAGACTGGCGGCAGATGCCAGAAGACGAAGACGCTATTAAAAATAACTGAGGCCGCGACCGGCTGCGTTAGCGCTGTGAGAAGCGCGCGCGAGATCGGCCAGTCGAAGGCGGGCTGAAAGAGCCAATCCGGGCAGGCGAAGAGAAAACAGGGCACAGCGAAGGTGATAATAAAGACCACCTGGAACATGTGGGCCAGGAAAAGCTGCGTGCGGGCCACATTATCGATGGGAGTGAAGAGAAAGAGCGCGATGATTAATACACCGCTGGCGAACCAGGCCAGGTAGCGCTTCTTGATGGGTCGCTCCGTGGGCCTGCGCCTGTGCATCAGTCCAAGCGTCAGACCATAGGTCAGACAAAAGAGCAGGAGAGCGGCCAGCGAATAAGGACTCCAGTGCCAGGTTACAATAATGCCGTCAACGTTCATCATAGTTGTCTCCGTGCGCGGTCAGATTGCTCTCCACTCACCAGGATTTGCGAGCAGGCCAGAGCGACCAAAGATAGCATGGCTATAACGATTCTACCTCAGAGAAACCACTGCCAACAACACTATCCCCCAGCCGTCTGCCGGAACTGCGCAAAGGGCGCTCGCCGCTGCGGATCAGTCTGGCAACACAGAAGCCTGGACAACGCGCTCGCACTCGGAGACGACCAGTTCTCTGCCCAGGGGCTTGAGGTAACGCTCCTGGTAATCAGCATTGCCGGTATCAGCGAGCAGGTGCAGATGATGAGTTGCCAGGAAAGAGGCCAGGTCGGCAGGGTCCAGACCGAACAGCCAGGAGGTTCGCCTTTTGTCCATCATATTCATCAGCTTATCCGCGCCGGGCAGATCCGAACGCCGCTCAATGATGCTGCGCAAAACGTAGGTGAAGATCAGGAGGCTACCCGGCGCGGCCTTGCCGATGAAGGTCAGCACCCGGCTGACCGCTTCCTCGGGGATATACTGGGTGACGCCTTCCCAGATGAACACTGCTGGCCTGGCGGGATCAAAGGTCGTCCCCTGCAGCGCTGTCTCCACGCTCTGAGTGGCAAAGTCGATGGGCACAAAGGTCACATGCTCCGGCAGATGAGCAAAGCGCTGCTGGAGGCGCCGCTTTTTGATGTTCTGCACCGATGGCAGATCTACCTCCAGCACACGCGTCCGCTCTATCCCTGCCAGCCGGTAAGCGCGCGTATCAAATCCCGCGCCCAGAATCACTACCTGCTCGATGTCCCCGGCCAGCGCGGCCAGAACGGCGTCATCGATACAGCGGGTACGACACACCTGCACCCCGTAGATTCCCGGCATGATAGCGTCAGTCTGCGTGATGGTCAGTCTGCGCATACCGGCGAACTGCATCAACAGACGTACAGGCGTCCCGACCAGACCGCTGACCACCGGATCAAGGAAAAGCCGACTTTCCTCTGGCTGAAATTGCTCAAGCAAACGGCACACCGCCGCGCCCAGGGCGGTACTTCCGACCTGCTGGTTTGCCATACTGAAGCCTCCCTCACGACTCAGGCTCGCCAAAAGCTACCTGAGTTCATCAACACCGGCCACTATACTGCTTGAAGGCTGTACTGTCAACGAACGAGCCTGCACAAAGCCAGTTAATGAGCATGGGAAAGCTCCGCCGGAATGGCGAGAGGAGAGAGCAGGCTACACGCTTATGGCCGCCTGCTCTCTCCTCTCGTTCTCCGCTACGCTGGCAGGCTGATCTCGAAGCGCCAGGGGAGAACGGGCGGATCGGCGAACTGGCCGAGCGGATCGGCGACGAGGACAAGCATTTCGCGGGCCTCGCTGGCGGGCAGAGGAATGAAACGAGCGCTGCCCTGGTAGACAGCCAGGGCGGGATCGCTGGCGAGTTCCGGGCGAGCCAGCAGACGCCCCCCACGGTCTCCTGCCCACTCCATGCCGGTGTTGTCCTGAACTTTGAAAAGCAGGCGCGGGACAAAAGCAAACCCGCTGGTCAGCGGTGGACGTATCCACAGATAATGCAGCTCAAAATGCTGAGGAAAGAACTGGAGCTGGTGTAACATAAGCGTCATGCCCTGCTGCTTTTGCTCCAATTGAATAACAATAGTACGCGCTGGCTCAAGCGAAGTCGCTGCTTCGCCTGGCTTGCCCATCGCCTGGGGTGCCGCGATAACCACCGGCGGACGTGAGGCAAGCTCCAAAGCTTTGGCTGAAAAAGGCATTGGATCAGTTAGAATTTCCTGGCATAGACGCAGGCAGTCTTCACAGATGTAGGCTGCTCCTGGACCCGCGACCATGCGTTGGACTGCGGGAGGGCGGCGTCCGCAGAAAGAACAGCGTGCCAGTGATCGGTCAAAACTCATGGAAATCCCTCATGGTCTAGAAGGATTGCTCCTTCTCTTTGCCGTGCGCTTGTTTTTCTGGTTCCCAGGCCTCTTTCTGCGTCCCTGTCACACGTTCACGAGCGCGGAGCGGGCGCAGTCTACCGGGAGCGCAGCACGGCATTAGCCGCACTATGGAGTCCCAGGCGCTCAAGAATGGCGCAATGCGCTTCCCATTCCAGCGAGTCATCCAGGGACAATAATGTTACCAATGGATCAATAATCACACCGGGCGCGTCCGCGCTGGCCTCTTCTGGCTGCATAGCTTCCCAGGTTTCTGGCGAGGAAGCCGCGTGGCCATTGACGTGATCGGCACCGTATTCGCCATGAGCGCCATTCAGGCCATTCAGTTCGCCGAAGCTGCCGCGCCAGCTCAAACCGTAACTGCGTTTGAGCGCCAGCTCGATCAGATGATCGGCAAAGTGCGGATTCTTGGGCAAGAGTGAACCATGCAGGTAGGTTCCAAAGGCGTTGCGGTAGGTCGCCCCTTCGGTGCCGTCCTGCGCGTTATTGCCAAAGCCTTTAAGCACTTTGCCCAGCGGTTGAGCGGTGCCCAGGTAGGTCTGACCACCGTGGTTCTCAAAACCAACCAGCGTTTGTCCGTTCCAGTTGAGCGCGATGTCACCGATACAGCGCGGCGCACGCGCCCCCCGGTGAATGGTCCAGGCGTCGAAAACTCCCAGGCCTTTCAGATCAGGACCGCTGGCGGGACGATAATAGTGCGCCAGGAGTTGATACCCTCCACACACGGCCAGGACGGGCATATCATCCTCAATTGAAGCCCACAGGCCAATGCTCTTGGTTTCATAGAGATCCTGCGCTACAGGCGCCTGATCGCGATCCTGACCTCCGCCAATAAAGAGCATGTCATAGGCGTCAGGATCGAGCGCGTCCCCGATGCCCAGTTCAACCACGCGCAGGTTGATGCCGCGCCAGCGGCAGCGTTGTTGCAAGGTGAGAATATTGCCACGATCACCGTAGAGGTTGAGCTGGTCAGGATAGAGGTGTCCCAGCGTCAGGGTAATACGTGCCCGCCCCTGCTCCTGTTTGTCTTTGATTTCCCTCATGGACCAGTCTCCTCCCAGTAATGTGGCGTTAAACCACGGCGTTCTAATTCGCGATGAATCTCTAGCAAACCTGTATACGTCGGGACGATAAACAAAGTTTCTCCCTCCGGCGTGCGCTTGATGGCCTGGTCCAGCGCCTGGGCAATGCCATAAGCGTTGCCAGAGAGCGGAGATTGGACGGCCAGCGAGAGAGAGCCGGTGGTCTCCAGTTCCACAGGCGGCAGTTCCAGCGGTTCTGCCATGCCCCGGCGCGCGCCTCGCCGGTTGGCACGCGCGCGGCGTTTGCTGCTGGCGGCGCGTTCGTCTTTGCGCCCGGCACGCAGGGGCGCGGACGGTACGAGCGCGACATCACTCATGTCAAAGCCGGCGTATTTCAAACGCAGAGCCAGGTCACGCGCGCGCGTGCCCGCGATGGTCAACGTGGTAAAGCCCTGCAAGGCCAGTTCAAAATCGACATCCCAGATCCAGGAAATGTCTTTCCCATCGGCAATATTATCATTTAAGACGAATAACACGTGATGTTTTTGCGTTTTACTGGATGCCTTCGCCGGCGTCTCGCTGCTGGCGCTCTCGCCACTGGCAAAGAGGGTGCGCAGCACTTCGTTGAAGCCGGTGGGGTTTTTCGCCAGCAGCATACGAATGGTGCGCCCGGCTACCTGGATGCGCTCGCCCCGGCCAAAAGCGGGCTTGAATTGCTCAATACCGGAAACTGTTGGTTCCCAGGAGAGTTCCAGCGCCTGCGCTGCGGCGATGGCCGCCAGGGCATTATAGACATTATATAGCCCCGGCAACGGTACAATGATCTCGCCCTCCTGACCCGGCAACTGGACCTCGATGCGCTGGCGGTCAAAGCTTTCGTTCTCCACCTTGCGGGCTGCGACGGTGACGCTCGGCCTTTCCTGACCACAGGAAGGACAGCGATAATGGCCGATATGGCTGTAAAAGCGCAGATCATAGATGTATTCGCTGCCACACTTTGAGCAGACGCGGGTATCCATGACCTGGTGACGCTCGGCGCTCGTCTCCTGGCGCATCAGATCCAGACCGTGGTCCTCAATACCAAAGTAGACCACGCGCCCGGCGAAATGGCGGCCAAGGTCGGCGATGGTGGGATCATCAGCATTGAGCACCAGGATCGTCTCCGGCGGCAGAGCGCTAATGGCCCGCTTCCAGTGCTCCAGCACACTGTCCACCTCGCCGTAGCGGTCAAGCTGATCGCGGAAGAGATTGGTGAAGACCGCCACGCGCGTGGGAATGGTCTGCACAGCCTGGGGCATAACAGCCTCGTCCACCTCGAAGATCGAGATGGCCTGACCGGAACGGCGCAGCTTCCCGTTGGGCAGGGTGCGAATGACCAGCGCGCCCGCGATGCCCCGCAATAGATTGGAGCCTTCACGGTTGCGCCAGACGCGCAGACCCGCATCACTGAGAATGGCTGCGATAAAGCCGCTGGTGGTGGTCTTGCCGTTAGTACCTGTGACCAGGATGCTACCCTGTTTCAACTGGGTCGAGAGATGCTCGATAATGTCGGGGTAAAGCCGCTGCGCGACAATTCCCGCGATGCTGGTTCCCCCGCCCAGGCGCAGGCGACGGCTCAATGCCCCGGCTGTTCGTCCGCCAACAACCGCGACACTGGCGCGCAGGGCATCCCCTGGACGCCTGCCAACACGCCTGGGAGGCCGCACAACTGGCGTCTCCCGCGCTTGCTCAGGCGAAGTGACAGCCTCTTCCGACCCGCTCACCCCGGCGCTGGCCTGCTCTTTCTCAGACTCGTTGACCTCGGTGATCGGCGCCAGCTTTTTACTGCTCACGCGTCTCTCTTTGCGCTCACCTCTCCGTTCGGGGCGAGATGGCCGATTTTCTTGCATACGGTTCCTCCATACCGGCGTTTTGCCAACGCTGGCCATAGGTGGGAACGGTTAGTAGTACGCTTTTGCCGTTATTGACTCTATTACAAGTAGTCGTATCCCCTGAAGCCGTGTCTACGTTCCCGTGTGGCTACGCTAAACGATTCTGTTAATAACGTGTCTTTCTTTCTTGCAGCATAGCATGCAGGCGCAAGTGGGGTCAAGACTCCAGCCTCTTCTATGGCCATTTCGCGGGTACACCTGGGGGCA
>DASZXF010000144.1:0-2070 GCA_035546055.1 Ktedonobacteraceae bacterium | reverse complement strand
CCTCGCGTCCATCGCTGGCCTCGCCGACCAGTTCAATCTGTGCGCTCATGCGCAGCATCATGCGCAGACCCATGCGCACCATCAGGTGGTCATCGGCAATCAGCACCCGGATATGTTCAGTGGTATTATTCATGCATCATCGGCCTTTCCTGTTGCCTGGCCGGTGAAATGGAGAGCGTTGCCTGTGGAGGCGTCTGTGCCTGTCTTGCCAACGCCGGTACCTCCTCGTCCCCGTTGTCATCTTCCGTCTGAACCAGGGGCACCTGCAGGGAGAGAAGGGTACCCTTGCCCGGTGTGCTCTCCAGGGTACAGCGACCACCGATCAGGCGCGCCCGTTCGCGCAGGCCGAGCAAGCCATAATGCCCGGAGCGCGTATGTTCACTGGCAGGATCAAAGCCAATCCCATTATCTTCAATCGTGATGTCCAGCCCTGCTGGCTGGAGATCGTCTGACCCTTTCGCTGGCTGGACAACGGACAACCGTCACCGTGGCGGGTCTTCTCGCCAGTGATATTACGATCAATGCCAGCGAAATCGTCTTCAGCGGCCAGGAGCAACTCATCATGTCCCTGACGCAATATCAGCAGATGCTGGGGCCGGCAGGCCAGATCAACACCTTCGCCATCACCAATCAGGGGCATACGAGCAATCAGGCCGTCGTCTCCTTCCTCTCCAGGCTCTTTGGCCGGGCTCCTGCGAGCCTGAAAAGCGGATTGAGCAGCCAGCCCACCTATGTGCTCACCCGTCTCGACGTTATCCAGCCAGATCTCCTGCATATAGCCCAGGCAACAGGTCTGGGCAGTTTCAATCAGGGACTTGGCTCTCAGGGGTCTTCCCAATTCAACACGCTTTTGCCTGCTCTGACCCTGCTCATGGTCGGCGCAGGCATGCTCCTGCTGGCCCTGCTCTTTCTTCTTCTGTGTACAGAGCGACGTGTTGAATTGGGGATCAGCCGCGCCATTGGTGTGCAGCGCTCTCATCTGGTAAAAGCCCTGCTTATCGAGGCTGGCGGCTATGCGCTGCTGGCCGCGTTGCCCGGTGTGCCAGCGGGCATCGGCCTGGTCGCGCTGGAACTTTTTGTGCTCTCCCATATTCCCCTGCAAACCATCCTCGGCCTCAAATCCGGGGGAGGCGCCTTTCATCTGTTTTTACAGGTCGCTGTTCGCTGGAACAGCCTCATAGACGCCTTTTGTCTGAGTATCCTGGTCGTCCTGCTGGTCGTCGGCATCGTCGCCCTCTGGCTCAGCCGACTGAACATCGTGAGCGCCATGCGCAATCTCGCCAATCCGGTTCGTCCGCCTGCCTCGCTCACGCAATTGCTGCGCGCCTGCCTCCAGGTAGAGCCATCGCAAGCTGGAACCCTTTCCCATCTCGCCCGGCGGGCGCATGCTGGCTGGGCGATGCTTCGGGGATTGTGCGCACGTGGCCCGCTTTGCCTGCTGGCCGGGGCGCTCCTGTTCATCCTTGCGGATCGCTGGTCTCCGGGCTGGCTCGCGCAGAGCGGCCAGCTTCTGTTCGTCGCTGGAACAGGTCTCTGTGTCTCCTGGCTCCTCACCTGTCTGGGGGTGAGCGCAGGAACAGCCAGGCGCGTTTGTCTCAGCCTGATCGGGCTGGGCTGGATTGCAGATGGTGTGCAGCCTGGGAGTCCTCTCTTCACCATCTTTCAGCCGGCCAGCGCTGGCGGACGTATGGTACTGGGAAGCGCATCAAGTGTCGCCAGCCTGAATGGGAGCGTCCTGGCCCTCGTCCTGGCCTTGCTGGCTTTGATTTCCGGCGCGGTCGTGCTGGTCATGGCCAATAGCGATCTTCTGGTACTGCCCGGTGTTGCGACTCTCTCGCACCTGCCCCGGGTAGCTCCGCTTGCTCGTCTGAGCCTGACCTATCCCCTGGTCTCACGTATGCGCACCGCCGTCACGGTTTCGTTGCTGATTCTGGTCGCCTTTCTGATCATGCTCGTCGTCACCATCAACCTTGGGGCGGTCCAGGAGGCGGATATTGCCACCGCAGCGGGCGGCTTCCAGCTCTCAGCCACCGGTCAGAATCTGCCTGCCGATTTTCCGCAACTGCTGCA
>DASZXF010000143.1:0-3094 GCA_035546055.1 Ktedonobacteraceae bacterium | reverse complement strand
CGCCCATTTTTTGCAGAGGTTTTTCGGGTGGAAAAGGCACAGTTCTTTTCCACCCGAAAAACCTCTTTTATACCTTCGGGGGCAGCAATGGAGAAGAGGAAAACCCTGTGCCGAACGGATAAGGCATTGCAATATCGCGGCTGATGGCTTATGCTTTTTTGAGCGGCTGGGAACTGGTCGGAGCAGGGAAGCAAGCAAGAAGAAAAGGTCAGCGTTATGGATGCACACGATTCTCAGCACGGTGGGAGCCTTTCCATCAGCAGGCAACTTACCCTCAGTGTCCTCTGGTTCGGTTTGAATTTTCAGAACGCGGCTCTACAGCCCATTGTGATTCCCACGCAAATTGTGCTGTTCATCAGCGCCAGAGCTGTCGGGTCAGCGGAACAGGCGACCTTTCTGGGCTGGATCTCGACGGCGGGAGCGGTGCTGGCTGTGGTGCTGCCGCCGATTGTGGGCAGTCTGTCGGACAGGACACGCGGGAAGATGGGACGGCGGCGCCCGTACATTCTGGGTGGCAGCGTGTTCCTCCTGCTGGGTCCGCTGGTGCTGGCGATGAGCAGCAACGCCTGGCTCTTTCTGCTGGGGCTTTTGCTCTACACTCTGGGCAGCAATATCGTCAACGCTGCGTACCAGGGCATGATTCCTGATCTGGTACCGGAAACACAGCGTGGCACAGCCTCCGGCTATATGGGCGTGATGACTGTGCTGGGCAATATTGGCAGTCTGCTGCTGGCGGCGCTCCTGCTGGGCGCGGTCAATACTGCCGCTCCCTCCGCCGATGTGATCCAGCATGGAGCCGGCCTCTTCTATCTGATTACCGCGCCTGTCCTCCTGCTTACAGTTCTGGTGACGCATTTCGGGGTCAGAGAAACACCGCTGAGCGTGACAGTTCAGCCTGGCTCGTTCCCGAAAATGACTGATCGCCAGTGGTGGATCGCGCGCTGGGTTGACCCCTGGCGAGACCACAATTTCACCTGGGTCTTCCTCACGCGCGCCTTTGTGATGATGGGGCTGACGCTTTTTCTGACCTTCATTGAATACTATTTCGCCAACGTGGCTGGCATCTCGCAGTTTGTGGAGTTTACGGCGGGGATCGCTATTCTGACCCTGGTGGGTGCGATTGTCAGCGCCTTTGTGCTGGGCGTTTTCTCGGATCGTGCGCTACGCACTCCGGTGGTGGCGCTGGCAACTACGTGCATGGCGGTGGCCGCGCTGGCCTTTGTCATCTTCCCCAATTCACTGATACTCTGGCCGCTCGGTCTGCTTTTCGGCCTGGGCTATGGCGCGTATACCAGCGTGGATTGGGCGCTGGCGATTGACGCGCTACCTTCGCTGGACAATGCCGGGAAGGATCTGGGACTCTGGGGTGCATCGTCCAATCTGCCGGCGATTCTCGCCCCGGCTCTGGGCAGTGTGCTCATTTTCCTGGCGAATCTGGGTGGGCAGACCACGCTGGGCTACCGCCTGATTTTCATTCTGGCGGCGGTTTTCCTCTTCCTGGGAGCGCTGCTGGTGCGCCAGGTGCGCGCGGACCGCGATTTGCGCCTGGCAGACCAGCAGAGACGGATGCGGCGGCGCCGTCCCGGCTTCTTCTGGCGCCTGGCGCGCGACTCGCACTCCGGCCAGGCACGCGGTCTGCTGCGCTTCTGGATCTTCTGGGAGCATTTCATGGCGCGCCTCTGGCATCTCCAGGCCGTACCAGGGACGGCGTATGGTCTGCTGGCCGTACAGGTGACACGCTACCACGGACGCCCCATCGACCTGCCAGATGGGGTGCATGTCGCGGCGGGAGATCATATTGTGATCCTGCATTTTCAGAATGGCGCGCTGATGCGGCAGGCTGAGCAAGGGCCATGGGAATTGCTCAGGCGCATCGGGACGGACATGCAAGGACTGGCTACCTGGCTGCAATCTGACGAACTCCCGGCGGATACCAGGGCTGTTTACGGGCTGACGCTTTTGAGCCGCGCCGCGCCGCGCCTGGGTTTTACGCTGCGCCCGCGTCCGCGCACGCTCATGGCCTGGTTCGACCGCACCTTTATGCAGGGCTTGCTGGTGCTCTACAACACCGCTGGCCTGGAGCGCCTGACCAGGGGCACCACCTACCGCCAGTATCCGCAAGAAGCCTGGATTTCCCGCCAGGAATTGCTGCGCCGCTACCGCATGTGAGACAGGACTTACCCGTTCTCTCGCGCCAGGCATTGCACACGGCGGCGCTTGACGCCCGGCGCGCCTGGCTCGATGCCTTCGGTGATCTCGACGCGCGCGGGCCGGCAGGCGTAGGACGCCACGGTGTCCTGAACACTGGCGAGTACAGCGTCCGCGACCCTGGCGAAATCGGCGCCGGGGATGATGGTGAGCGCGATGGCGAGATGGCCGGGACTTCTCTGCACGACCTGATAATCGCTGATATCCTGGCTGGCCAGCAGGATCATACGGCGAATGGTATCGGGGTAGAAAGGACGCGAACCGCCGTCCAGGGAGAGAAAGGCGCACACGTCGTCACAGCGTCCCTCGATGGAGCGAATGACGCGGAAAGGCGAACCGCAGGCGCAGGGCTGTGCCTCCAGGCGCAATACGTCGTTGAGACGATAGCGCACAATCGGCTGAGTGGTGCGCCAGAGGTCGGTGACAATGGGCATGACGCGCTCGCTGGCAGTCAGGGCCGCATCTTGCGTGGTAGACGCGCCGGTTGCCAGCGGCTCAAACTGGAGCACGACGGCATCCTCCTGAATATGCAGCGCACCATGCGCGCAGCTGATGGCCAGCAGACCTTCGGTACACTGGTAGATTTGCTGGACCGCGACCTGAAAAGCGGCTTCAATCTTCTCCTGCTCCTGTTGCTCAAGTACTTCCGCCACAGAGAGCAGACGTTGCGGGCATACCCGCAGTTGCCCGCAGGCACGCGCGCTGGCCAGAAAGCCGAGCAGCGAGGGCGGTCCGACAACGATGTGCGGCTGAAAATCGTTAAGGGCCGCGATAGCCTCGGCCAGAGGTAGCATCAGGTCAAAGTAGCGAAAATGGATGAGTGAACTGCCCACCTGCTCATAGAGATTGCTGTTTGAGCGCAGGAAGAAGGCCACGCGCAGAACGC
>DASZXF010000142.1:0-8934 GCA_035546055.1 Ktedonobacteraceae bacterium | reverse complement strand
GGACGCAGGCGCCACCATCGTGCGCGAGCCATTTGATGGTCCTTTCGGGCGCACTTTTGTCTTCACCGATCCCGATGGATATCAGATCACAGCTAACGAAAACCCCTGGGAGCGCTTTCCTCTGGGCGGCAAACAGGGTCGTTAGCGGGATGGCAGGCGAAGGGCAGAGAAGCAGGCGGCCAGCTATACAGTTCATAGCTGACCGCCTGCTTCTCTCTTTTCTCTTTGCTTAATTGCACTGGCCGGTTGGGCCAACCAGTGGCGAGTTGACCGTATTGGGGCTGCTCGTTATGATGCCTCCTGGTTCTGGATAGGTATGATCGGCGGGAAGATTGCCCGACCACTTAAAGGTATAGGTTCCGGTAGTCTGTCCTGGCTGGAACGTCAGGCTGGCCGGCGTGCTGCTGCGACCATTGTTGAGCGTGTACTCAAAGTGGATCGTCCCGCCGGGGCTGTTGGCCGCGACGTGGAAGGTCGCCGTATAGGTGACGACCAGCGAGGCGCCGCAATGCAGGCCCGCTACGGAGGTCGGGCTGACGGACAGGCCCACGCTCAGCACCGTGAAGGCTGATCCGCTGCTTGCGCAGGAGCCGCTCGGCGCCACCATCCGCGAGATCAGGTGATTGGGGCTGGTGACCTCAACGCCACCCTGACCAGGGTAGGTGTGGTCTGCCGGGAGCGCGCCCTGCCAGGAAAAGGTATAGCTCTTTGTTGTCTCACCGGGCGCGAAGGTCAGACTCGCCGGCGCCTGGCTGCGACCGTTATTCACCGTATAGCTGAAATGTATCGTCCCGCCCGCGCTATGCGCGGCAACATGAAACGTCGCCGTATATTTCACCGTCACCGTTGAGCCACAGCTCATGCCCGCGATTGACGAGGGGCTGACTGCCATATCGACGCCTATCACCTGAAAGGGAGCGGCCTTCTGCGTCGCCGCCGTTGCCGGCGTGGTTGGATGTCCGCCGCCCGGTCCGCCGGCATTGCCAGGGGAGCCAGAGGAGCCGGTGGAAGTCGAGTGAGCCGCGTTAAAAACAATGGTCATGCCGCCGACCAGGACAATCAGCGCGAGGGTCGCGACCAGCAGGCCCAGGCGCCGCGCCCACGGGCGATTTTTGGGATGAGGAGAAGCAGCAGCGCTACCCTGTGAGTGCCATTCTTGCATAGGAATGATCGTTCCTTTCCCCGATGATTGCGGCTGAACGCCGGGCTGTGCATGCGCGATGCGCGCCCACATGCGATTCAGCGTTTCTCGTTCTTGCGCGTCATTGGTCGCGGAGAGACGACGAAGATAGGCGATCAGTTCCGCGTCTCCATTAGCGGTGAGCGGTTGTTGGAACAGCCGCTCGATCTGCTCATCGACCTTTTCAGGTTGAAAGAACTCGTCCGGCATATTCGTCATGCTGATTCTCCCTTTCCTCGTACATAGATCCGGCGCAAGAAATTCAAACTGCGTGAGAGGGTGACGCGGATCGCATTTTCCTGCTTGCCCAGGTGAGTCGCTATCTCCTGACAGGACCAGCCCTGTCCAAAGCGCAGGCGCAAGATCTCCTGCTGCTGAGGGGGCAGTTGTTTGATGCGTAACTGGATGGCAGCCAGATCCTCATGCTGCAACGCCATCACTTCAGGGTCGCTGCGGTCAGGTCCGTAAAGGCTCTCGCCCACGTGTTCCAGCGTCACATGCTGGCGGCGTTTATTGTATCTATACGCGTCAATGGTCTTATTGCGCGTCACACGCCAGAGCCAGAGCTGCTGTTCCCGTTCTGCGAGTGAAGCAAAACGCCTGTTTTCGAGGGCCGCCAGAAACACCTCAACCACAATGTCTTCCGCGTCCTCCGGTGAGGGGACGTGCATCCGCACATAGGCCAGCAGGCCTGGTGCGTACTGCTCAAACAGAATGGCCAGTTCCGTTTTCCGCCTTTGTTTATCGCTATGTAGCTGCATCACTTTCCCTCAAGTTGAGTACTCACCTTTACATTCGTTTGACCGGGAAAAATATTACAGCCTCTTTTTGTTTTGTGCCACCTTTCACAAAAAAGGTTTGTCTTTGCCCACCGCCCGCCTCATGTACATCTAAAATATGTACTGCCTCTGATTTTACCAGAGAGTGACACGAGAGGAGCTTACGCCGGTTCTACAGAGAGGATTTGTCTCGCAGTACACAAACGAGATCCCGTTGGCAAGCTTGTCGTTGACTATCAGTCATCCCCCATTTTCCCAGCACCGCAAGGCGCGTTTCCCCTCTCCACCCAGGGGAAAGGATGAGGTTTGGCGAGGGTGCAGCGCTCGCCAAACCTCATCCAAAAAAGAGGGGGCGGGGCGCAACAAGCGCTTGAGGCCGCCTCAGAAACGTTGGGGAGGACTCATGCAAGGGTTGGTGTGAGGGTTGGTGGCAGGTTGGGTCCGGCCCAACCTGTCACCAACCCTCACGGAACCAGGCGAGGCGCGCAGCGACGAGCAGTCAACCACGAGTTTGCCAACGGGATGTATGGTCGTAGCAGGTGAAATGAGAGAACGTCAGTGCGTCTCTGTGGCGGGAATGGCCGGTGCTTCCGCTTCGCTGGTGGCGGTAGGATCGTAGTCGGCCACTTCGTAGAGGAAGCGCGTGTGGTGTACCAGTTTGCGGTTATAGGAAGTGCTCTGGACAAAGACGCGATATTCAGCGAGATGGGTGGGACGAATGCGCGCCTCCTCGCCGATGGGCAGACCGAGCATCACGCGGGCCTGATTGCCCGCGAAGAGGTCGCCGGTTTCGCGGTGCTGGAGCACAATCTCTTTGCGGGCCTGAATGGTCTCCGTTTTGGTAAACTCGTAGAAGCCTTTGCCTGCTTTAAAGATCAGACCGTTGCGCTGAGCGAAAAGCTGAATCGGCTGCGACTCATCGACTTCGAGAATCTGGAAGCGGCCAGAAGGAACAGCGCGCAGATCGGCGGGTCCAGTCTCTTCCGCGCTCAGGGGACGCCCCTGGAGGGTCGCGAAGGCGCGTTTCAGTGAGCGGCTCATGCGCCCCTGGCGCTGAACCTCATCCTCGTAAGCGCGCATCTTGGGATCGGGATTGGCATCCTGGCGATAACAAATAGCGATCAGCATATCGGTAATCTCAGCGAACTGATCCAGGTTGAGATGGAAGCCGCCCGACGCGTGGGCCAGCTCGCGGTAAAAGTGGGTCGCGTGCCGACGATTGAGCGCCTGGACGCCGTAGACGCTCACGCCCTGCGCGGTCAGGGCCGCGACCTCCGTGCGCCAGTTGAGGTGCTGCGGATTGGCGGCAGGCTGGTGGGGGACATCATCACCGATCAGCACAAAAACGCGGGTCGCGTCAGGGCGCCAGGAAAAGGTCTGAACTTCGTGCAGCACCAGCTCATAGCATTCAGGCGCATCGCCGCCGCCGGTGGCCTGCGTACCGGTCACAAAATCGATGATAGCCTGCGTATCGGCGGTAAGATCGAGGTGTTTGGTGACATAGGTATTGACATCGCAATAATCGCCATGCGCGATAATGCCAATGTGAATGCCAGGAAGTTCGCGTGTCAGGCGTTGAACCGCCTCTTTAATTTTACGGCGTACCTGCGTAAGCACCGGGTACATGCTGCCAGTGGTGTCAAAGCTAATTACAACATCAATAGGATTATCTAAAGTAATAGCGTCCATTCTCTCACCTTTTCACTTTTGTTTAGATTTCATTCTCTACCTGTTTATTCTTTTTGCCCTGGCGAGAAATGGAAAGCTATTTCTCGCTGTATACCATACGGACGAAAAAGCGGCAGGTTGGTGGAGCGTTCGGGACTGCGCGCCAGGGTGCGCGGGATTAACGCGGAAAAGCGGGGGAAAATCGTATTACAGGGCGAATCGGTGAGGAATAACCTTTAAAGATCAGCTAATGACATGGTATACTGGATAGAGAATGATTGGGCCTTCTCCCTGTAAGCGGATCTCGTTCCGCCTGCTTTTCCGGCCTCGTGTTACAGCAACCATGTCCTGGCCAGGCGATGCATATACTTATACACCGCAGCAAGAGCCGAGACGATGCTACTTCATGTCAGTTCGCCTGTTCAAGGCTAACGATGGCAGCATCTAGAAAGGATTTTTTGGGTGGTTTTTTCTCCAAGTGATGCATCTAAAACGTCCACTCGTGTGAATTCATGGAAAGCTAATTTACGTATTTATTTTCGTATCTTCGATCTTTTACGGCCTCACTGGATTACGGCTGGCGGCGCCATGCTTTGCCTGGGATTATCGACGGGTTTCGCTTTGATTGTGCCCTGGTTATTGGGCTGGGTGATTAACACCGGCCTGCAACACGGTCAATTTGGATCGCTCCTGCTAGCTACAGGAGCGATCTTGTTGACCAGTGTTTTGCGCGGTCTTTTCGCCTACGGTCAGGGATATCTCGGTCAGTCATTGTCCAATCTGATCGCCTATGACCTGCGCAATACGCTGTACAGGCATTTGCAGATTCTCGATTTTCCTTTCCACGATGAGGCCGAGACGGGGCAGTTGATGTCGCGTTTGACGGTGGATATTGAGGCGGTGCGCAACTTTTTCCCCCTGGGTTTGCTGCGCGCCCTGCTGGCGGTGGTCTACTTCGTAGCGATTACGGTGATTCTCTTCACGGTTGACTGGCAACTGGCCCTGGTGACCATGATCTGTGTACCGATTCTGATTTTCCTGGCTGTGCAGGTGGGCAGTCGTCTGCGCCCGCTCTGGTTGAAGGTTCAACTGGAGACAGGCACGCTGGGCACAATTCTGCAGGAGAGTCTGAGCGGTATTCGCGTGGTCAAAGCCTTTGTGCGCGAAGACTTTGAAATCAACAAGTACGATGTCAAGAACCGCGAACTGCGCGAACTCAACATGAGCGCGGCGCGTATGTCGGCCTGGAATCAGCCCCTGATGGTACTGGTGCTGAACGTGATTACCGTCGTGATTGTCTGGGTAGGTGGTGTAGCTGTCGTGGGGCATCGCATCAACCTGGGCGTGCTGGTCGCGGTAACGCAGTACATCCTGCTGCTGGCCACGCCGGTGCGCACGCTCGGTTTTGTGGTGACGTGGTTTATGCGCGGCCTCTCCGGCGGCGTGCAGATCTTCCGCGTGCTGGATACCCGGCCCACGATTGTGGACGCGCCGGACGCGCTGGCGTTGCAGAAAGTGCGCGGCGAGGTGCGCTTTGAGAAGGTATCTTTTGCCTATGGCAACGGACGCGAGGTGCTGCACGAGATCGACATCGCGGCTGAGCCGGGCCAGGTTGTGGCGATTCTGGGCGCGACCGGCAGCGGCAAGAGTACCATTTTGCATCTCCTGCCGCGTTTTTACGACGCGACGAGCGGACGCGTGCAGGTCGATGGACACGATGTACGCGAGCTGACTCTGCTCTCGCTGCGCCGGAACATCGGCCTGGTCTTGCAGGATGTTTTTCTCTTCAATGCCACTCTGCGCGAGAATATCGCCTACGGAGTCGAGAATGCCAGCGAGGAGCAGATTATCGCGGCGGCGAAGATCGCGCGTGTGCATGATTTCGCGCTCAACCTGCCGGATGGCTATGATACCTGGGTGGGAGAGCGCGGCGTGACGCTCTCCGGCGGCCAGAAGCAGCGCGTGGCGATTGCGCGTACTCTTCTGCTCAATCCGCAGATTCTCATTCTGGACGACTCAACCTCAAGCGTAGATATGGAGACCGAATACCTGATTCAGCAGGCTCTCGACGCGGTGATGCGTGGGCGCACAACCTTCGTGGTAGCTTCGCGTCTGCGCACCATCAAAAATGCCGATCAAATTCTGGTTCTTGACGAGGGGCAGATCGTCGAACGCGGCACGCACGATGAGCTTTTACGGCACAACGGTCCTTATCGCAAACTGTATGATCTACAACTACGTGAGCAGGAGGACTTCGAGGTTCGCCAGTTCGCCGAGACACCTGATGAGAGGGAGGCGGTGCGATGAATTTGCGTACCAATACACTGCGTCAGCGGCAGCGCTGGCAGGAAAACAGTCTGGAGATGGCGGACGAAGATCTGGAGGGAAAATTTAGCTGGTCCACCATCGCAAAGTTTGTGCCCTACCTTGCCAGCTACAAGGGCTGGACCTTTACCAGCATTGCTCTGATGCTGGTTTACACTGGCCTGAATATCTCCAATCCCTTCCTGATCGGTCTGGCCATCGACCAGTTTATCAGCCAGAATAACCTGGAAGGACTGGCTCTGTTGAGCGTTGTGCTGATTGCCGTCAACGTTACCATGTGGCAGGCCCAGTACTGGCAGGTCTGGACTATGAGCTGGGCAGGCCAGCAGGTGCTCTACCATCTCAGTTCCGATATGTTTACGCATTTGCAGCGCCTCTCGCTCAGTTTTTACGATAAGACGCAGGTGGGACGCGTAATGTCGCGTTTGCAGAGCGATATTGATGTGCTGGAGCAGATGTTGAGTTCGGGTCTGCTCTCCATGCTCAGTTCGCTGGTCGCCCTGGTAGGAATTGTGGGCGCCATGCTGATCTTAAATGTTCCGCTGGCCCTGCTCTCGTTCACCGTTTTGCCGGTCATGATCGTCATCGCCGCGTTCTGGCAGAGGCACGCCCAGCGTTCATTTCGGCGTACTCGCGCCGCTATTTCGCTGGTCAACGCGACTCTGCAAGAGAACATCTCCGGTATGCGCGTCATTCAGAGTCTGGCCCGTGAGAAGCGCAATCACAGCGAATTTAACGAGTTGAACGCCTACAACTACGAAACCAATCAGCAGGCCAGCCGCATCGCCGCCCTGATTCTGCCGCTGGTCGAGGTCGTGGCCGCGCTGGCCATCGCCATCACCGTTCTGTACGGCGGCTACCTGGTTTCGCAGGGTGAACTCCTGGTCGGTACGCTGGTGGCTTTTACCCTTTATATCAACCGTTTCTTTGATCCCATTCGCGAGATCAGCCAGCAATACACGCAGCTCCAGCGGGCGGGCGTGGCAGCCGAGCGTATCTTCCAGATTCTCGATATGCCGATTGAGATCAAGGACCGCGCGGATGCCGGGCAGTTGCCGCAGATTCAGGGCGAAGTTGAGTTCCGCGATGTTACTTTTGGTTACAATCCCCGGATACCGATCCTCAGCCATCTCAATCTGCACATCCAGGCCGGGCAAACCGTCGCGATTGTCGGACCAACGGGCGCTGGTAAGAGCACCATTGCCGGTCTGCTGGCGCGTTTCTACGATATTCAGGATGGCGAGGTGCTGGTGGATGGCCAGGACGTGCGCGCGGTCACGCAGGCTTCCTTGCGCGGTCAGATAGGCATCGTCCTGCAGGAGCCATTTCTTTTCACCGGCACCATTCGCGACAACATTCGCTATGGTCGCCTGGAAGCCAGTGACGCGGAAGTTGAAGAGGCCGCGCGCGCCGTTGGAGCGCACGAACTGATCGAGCGTCTGCCCACAGGTTATGAGACGCCCATCCGTGAGCGCGGTCGCAATCTCAGCGTAGGTCAGCGCCAGCTCATTTCGTTTGCCCGCGCCCTGCTGGCCGATCCGCGCATCCTGATTCTGGACGAAGCCACCGCCAACATCGACACCTTTACCGAAGTGCTGGTGCAGCAGGGACTTAAACGCCTGCTGCACGGACGGACCGCCATCGTCATCGCCCATCGTCTTTCAACCATCAAAAGTGCCGATAACATCGTCGTGCTGCGCAAAGGCCAGATCATCGAGCAGGGCACCCATAGCCAGCTCCTTGAACTGGAAGGCGCGTATGCCATGCTCTACTCAATGAGTTTTCGGCATACGACCAAAGAGGCCGCTGAAACCACGGCGGAATAGCCTTTGCGGGGATTACCTCTGATCTGGTCAGAGCATCAAATGATGGAGCAAGCGCCTGACAAGGGAGGAACGAACAGGGAAAGCGGACTCGCTCGCTTCCCCTGTTCGTTCCTCCCTTGTCAGGCGCTTGCTCCAGTCGGGCAAAAAACATTGATGATTTTGTCTTCATAAACCCTTGCTCATACGTGCCAATACCACAAGAGGCAGACATAATCTGCAAGACGCCAGAGCAGGGATGAGCGGCAGGGAGGTGAGCAACTGCCTGATCGAACCCCCATGAGAGGAGTGCAGTTTATGTGGAATCGTTTTCAGCCTGTTGCCTGGGTCGCGGCTATTCTGTTTCTATTACTCAGCAGTACAGGCATAGCTCACGCGGCGACAGTTCCGGCCAATCATCAGTATCCCTCAACGACAACGACAACGACAACGACGGCTACGGCGGCTGATTTTAGCAAATTCGCCGGTCAATGGGTGGCGCATAGCGCGTTTCTGATTATCTCGCCCGATGGCAGCGCGAACTTTGGGGCGCGTACCTACAACTGGTGTGGTCCAGATGTACCGCAGCCCTGCGATTCGCTTAGTGGAAATCAACTGCGTTACGGCTACCATGCCCGGATTGAGCTGTCAAATGTCAGAGACTCTGTAGCTTATGGCACAGTTACAGAGAGCAATCAGCAGCCTGATAATGTAGATACAACAGTTACCCTGACGCTGGGGCCGGCAGATACCCTGATTTATAGCAACAATGGTTCAGTGCTTTTTCTCTGCGGACCCAGAGCGCCGGCTGGCACATGTGGAGCATAAACGAGGCTGATGGACAAAAAAGGGACGGCGAAGCGAGAGGTTCGCCGTCTCTTTTTGTGGCTTCTCCGGCCCTTGCGCGCGTTTTCCTCCGCCATATTTCACGGTCCTCAAGCGGATCGATATGCTGTTTTCTCCAGGTTGCTCACACGCAACTGATGATACAGAATAAAACCACAGAGGCCAGGTGTTCTGGCACTATAGACAGAAGGTAGAGCAGCGCCGAGCCGGCCAGCTAGAGCTGACTGGCGAGCCGGATATCTTTAGCTGGCGTCAAGCTTATCACAGAAAAGAGCACTTATCATGACCGCTATTGAGTTGCCCCAGGGCATGGCTGAGGACACCATCGTGATGT
>DASZXF010000141.1:0-1945 GCA_035546055.1 Ktedonobacteraceae bacterium | reverse complement strand
TCACAACAATGAATTCACCTATACTATAACATAGAGATGCACCAACCGATTAGTGCTTTCATCACAGTCTGGCGGGTATCTTTCCCAACTCAGTATTTCCACCTACAGAACAGACCCATCTAAGAAAAAACGTCGCTCATGTCCAGAATTATAGCATCATCAGTCCAGCTGACTTTTCCAAGGGGATCGAATGTTTCCAATGCGGCAGGGGCACGTTGGAAACATTCGGGATGACCGATAACAAAAGACGAGTGGGTAGGTAAACGGATCAAGGGTTGTGCCCTTGATGGTCCTGCTCACTGTGGGTCAAGGGCGTAGCGCAGTTGAACAACGCCGCCCAATGGTTTGCAGTCCAGGAGTTGCACATCGCGATACCGGTACTCGTGCTGATCCAGCAGCAGGTTAAGACCTTTGCCTTCGAGAACCGGGGCGATGTTGAAGATAACTTCAATGGTCTTTTATAAAGAAGATTAATTTTGCTCTACGCGAATGTCTTTGCTGTGCGTTCGATGTCCGAAGTATAGTCCGCCGGGGGTTCCCCGGACTTCATCCGTTGGGATGATTGCGCGCATGATCTGGTGGATGATATCATTTGAGCAGACGACTGAGGCGCCGCTGCCCTGGAGACTTTATTTCCATTCTTTCTCTTCTTTCCCCGGCAAGTCATGAAAGGAAGTATCACATATGCCGCTTGATCCACAGGTCGCCCTTTATTTGCAGCAACAGGCAGAAATGAGCATGGAGCCTGGACCGGAGCTTTCGCTGGCGGAGCAGCGCCGCCAGGCGGAACTGGTTGCGCTTGAGCAGGCGGGCACGCCCGCAGCCGTTGCCGCGCTGGTGGACCGCGTGATTCCCGGTCCAGGCGGGGATATTCCCCTGCGGATCTATACCCCGGAGGGCGCCGGACCGTTTCCTGTACTGGTCTATTTTCATCCCGGCGGCTGGGTTTTTGGCAGCATCGCGGGCAGCGACCCGGTTTGCCGGGCTATCGCCAGGCAGACGCCCTGCCTGGTCGTCTCCGTGGGCTACAGGCTGGCGCCGGAACATCCTTTTCCCGCCGCGCCGGAAGATTGCTATGCCGCGATAAAATGGGTGGCGGAACACGCGGGAGAAATTCAGGCCGATGCCGGACGTATTGCTGTGGGAGGCGAGAGTGCGGGAGGAAATTTAGCGGCAGCGGTGTCCCTGATGGCGCGGGATCGCCAGGGGCCGGCTCTCTGCCTGCAAGTCATGATCTACGGCGAAACCGCTTACTATGAGCCGGGAACGGCCTCGTACAAGACCTATGCGCAGGGCTATAACCTCACGCGGGACGATATGATCTGGTTCTGGGATCAGTATCTCGCGCGCAAGGAGGATGCTACCCATCCCTATGCCTCTCCGCTGTACGCGGCCAGCCTGAGCCAGCTCCCGCCCGCGCTCATCATCACCGCCGAATATGACCCGGTGCGCGATGAGGCAGAAGAGTATGCCCGGCGTCTCCAGGAGGCGGGTGTGGCGGTTCAGCTTTCACGCCATCAGGGCATGGTCCACAGTTTCTTCCGCATGTTCGCGGTTTTCGAGCGCAGCAAAGTCGCGCTCTGCGAGGTCACAACGGCCCTGGCCGCCGCCTTCGCCCCCGTTCAGGATAAGCACGCCAGCCCCGGACGGTGAAGCATCGTCCGAACGCGACTCAGAACAGGCGCAGTTCGCGGGCAACATCACTGGCGGCGCTGCGTTTGTGAACGCCGAGCTTGCCATAAATGCTCTGGACCTGCGTGCGCACTGTGTTGACCGAGACAACCAGCTCGCGGGCGATTTCGGCGTTGGAGCGGTGCTCGGCCAGCAAGCGTAAGACGCGCTTTTCCTGGGGCGAAAGCGGCTCAAGCAGAGGCGAGGCCGGCGTACCGTCCGGCGCGTGCGCGGGCAAGACACGCAGGACCGAGCGCAGGTACGTGAGCAGACG
>DASZXF010000140.1:0-2204 GCA_035546055.1 Ktedonobacteraceae bacterium | reverse complement strand
GGAAGAAACAGGCGCAGTCAAAATCCTGATGGCGAGGAAATGTGAAGCTGAATTACCCCCAGGAGCGAGTTTTACTGGACCTCAAAACTCCACACCTTTCTTCGCTTTTCTTCTCGGATCGGCTCTTTTCGTCAGCCGTATCGGCTCTATGTCCATTATCGTTCTTAATCAAATCGATAACCATCATTCAATCCATCGGCATCTTTTCACCCATAACATTGATCAACCGTTGTACTGATCACCCTCTATACTGAAACAGGCTCCATTATGGAGAGGCAAGATGCTCTACGGATATGGACATGAGATACCAAAGAGGGATGTTACACCAGCCACCTTTTAGCGGTACGACGAGACGAATGAGAACTGCTTTTACCGAGGAGGCGCCCTTGATCAAAGGGAGTGAGAGAGATTTCATGAGCTTCAAAATACTTCTGCGCCATCTATTCCTGCTCAAACGACTTGTGCTCAGCCCTGTATGGCTCGCGCTCAATTTGCTTGTATCGACTCTGCTGCCGCTGCAACTGCGGCTGCAGCTCCCAACACGGCGCAGGTCCGCGCTGGGCTGGAAGCTGGCGCTGCAAACGAGAGCGGGCCAGGCCCACGGACTTTTACTTTTCTGGCCGCTGTGGGAGAGCTTCACGCGCCGCATCTGGCATCTGCAAACGGTGCCCGATGGTCCGCACCGCCTCCTGGAGGTGCGCTTTACGCGCTATACCGGCAAGGGCTTTGTCCTGCCGGATGGCACGCGGATCAACAGAGGCGACTCTATTCTCGAACTCCATTTCCGCAACCGGGCTTTTCTTGAAGTGGGAGAACACGCTCCGGCCTGGGAATATATGCAGATGATTGCTCAGAATCTCAGCGCGCTGGCCTCCTGGATGCAACAGCCCGATTTTCCCGGCCAACCGCTGGCCATTTGTGGCACAACGCTGCTCTATCGGGGCGCGCCGCGCCTGGGCTTTGTCCTGCGCAGACGCCCGAAAAATATGTATACCTATCTTGAGCGTTTCTTTATGACGGGTCTGCTGGTCCTTTATCACCGGCAGGGTGGCGCGCGTTTGCAACAGGGCACGACCTATGGAACCTATGCGCAGGAAGTATGGATGTCGCGCGCCACCCTTCTCAAGCGCTACCAGATCGCGCCATAAGCTTTTCGCCCCGCTGCTAAAATAGGAAACCAGAGAGAGATTATGTAAACCAGGCGGAGGTAGAAGTGATGTTCTGGCTGACCATTGTTGCGCTGAGTGTCGATGGCATTCTCCTGCTTTTATGCATCCATCTGCTGATCAATGTGCTGAGTCTGCGGCGCCTGCGCACGATGGCGCAGGACCGGAGCGCCGCTGATCCCCTGGTGTCGCTGCTGGTGCCGGCGCGTGACGAGGAGGCCCACATCGAAGCGTGTGTGCGTTCCTTGCTGAACCAGCGCTATGAGCGGCTGGAAGTGCTGGTGCTCGATGACCAGAGCCGCGATGCGACGGCTGCGCTGGTACAAAAGCTCATTGATGAACTTCCTCCTGAACGTCAAGCACGCCTGCGACTTTTGCCGGGACAGGCGCTGCCGGCGGGCTGGGTGGGCAAAAATTTCGCCTGCCACCAGTTATCCCAGGTGGCTGCCGGCGATCTCTTCTTCTTCACCGATGCCGATACGGTCCATGCTCCTGAGACGGTGGGGGCGGTGGTTGACTGTATGTACCGCCTCAAGGTCGATCTACTGACGGCTCAACTGGCCTACGAGTTGAGAGGAACCGGTGAACGTCTCCTGACACCGCTGCTCTACTTCCGCGTCTTTACGCTCTTGCCGCTGACGCTCATCAATCGCAGACGTGAGGCCATTCTGGCGGCGGGCAATGGTCCGCTGCTCTGCTTCCGGCGCCAGGCGTACCAGGCAGCAGGCGGGCACCAGGCTATCAAGGGGCAGATTCTGGAGGATGTCTCGCTGGCTCGCCTGACCAAAGCGGCTGGCTATCGCATGGCCTTTGTGGACGCCTGCGATATGCTATGCTGCCGCATGTATACTTCTTTTGCTCGCACCTGGGTGGGCTTCTCCAAAACCTTTTTTGCTTTCTACAACTATTCCCTGCCCGCCGCTCTGGGTATCCTGCTCTTCGATCTCACCCTCTTTGTCATGCCGGCAGTGTGTATGCTGCTGGCGCCTTTTTTCTTGAAGCCACTGGCTCTCGTCCTCGGCGCCGGCGGGGGATATG
>DASZXF010000139.1:0-2768 GCA_035546055.1 Ktedonobacteraceae bacterium | reverse complement strand
GCCACTGGTGCCAGGCCTGAGCATATCATCAAATGGAACGTCTATCTGCTCCAGGGACAATCCTTGCAGGCAGGCTTTAAAGCCTTCCAGCAGTTCTGGGGAGATCAGCCAAACCCACCTCTCATCACCGGCATCTTCGTCTCAGGGCTGGCGCACCCGGATTTTCTTGTGGAGATAGATGCCATTGCCGTCGTTCCGCTCTAGCGGACAGCGCGAAAAGAGATCTTTCCCAGGGACAGATGGGCGAATGATCACTCGTCACCTTCAACTCTGCCGCTCTTCGCCGAACTTCCCACCTCCGACAGAGCAGGAATGAGCGTCACTCATGATGAAACCTGCTGCCGCTGGTTCTGGCCAGGATCGAGCACAGGTAGCGCGTAAACGCTGTGGCAAAGAAAATGCGGGCGAGCGTTGGCGCTGGAAGAATAGCAGATACCAGCAATATTCTCGCAAAGTTCTCAACGACGCTGGTCCTCTCTCTTCGCCGCGCCAGGGCAGCGTTCTGCTCAGCCTGGCCAGGTTGAGCAGTCAGAGTTGCCTGATCTGGTCCGCCAGTGACGCCACCGTCGAGAAGGAGAACATGATACTTTCAAAGGGGATCTCAACGTGAAAAGCGGCCTGGAGGCGTGAGCGGATTTGCATCGCTGCCAGCGAATCACCTCCTAACTTTAGAAAATCGTCATCGCGCCCCACCTGCTCTACGTGCAGTACGCTGGCCCACATGGCTGCGATGCGCTCCTCAAGCGCATCCCGGGGGGCGGTGAGTACACGCTCCACGGGTGGGCAGATTGCCTCGGGCGCGGGCAGCGCATGGCGGTCACATTTCCCATTCGGTAAGAGGGGCATCTGCTTTATCACCATCAGAAGAGCTGGCACCATATGCAGAGGTAGCTTTGTTGTGAGGAACCGTTGAAGTTCGTGCGGATCGGGGGTGCAGCCAGGATTTGGCGTAATGTAGCCCACGAGGCGCGAGGTATCTGGCCGCTCCTTCCTCAGAACAACGGCGCTTCTCTGGACCTCCGGGTGTTGTTGCAGTACCTCTTCAATCTCGCCCAGTTCGATGCGAAAACCACGTATTTTCACCTGTTGATCAGCGCGTCCGACAAAGGCAAGCGTGCCATCCGGCAGGCGACGGGCCAGGTCGCCGGTCTGGTACAGGCGTGCCCCGGGAGTGGTGCTGAATGGATTGGGGATGAACCGTTCGGCGGTCAGATCTGGTCGGTGGAGATAGCCACGGGCCAGCCCTGGACCGCCAATGTAGACCTCTCCGGTTTCCCCGGGAGCTACCTGGTCAAGGCACTCGTTCAGCAGGTACACCTGCATGTTCTGAACCGGCTGGCCAAGAGGTGTGTTCCTGTTCTGGGCCTGCTGGGATGAAACAGGGTGCAGGGTGGCGCACACGGTTGCTTCAGTTGGTCCATAGCCATTGATAATCTGAAGATCTGGCAGGTGGCGCTGAATGGTTGCCAGGAGCAGTTCATTGATCGGCTCAACCCCGACCAGGAGCCGGCGCAGGGGCAATGGTTCGGCGGGTTGACTCTGAAGCCAGAAGGCGAGATCGGCAAGCTGAAAAGGTGGCATGTAGGCACTGGTGATTTCGTGCGTCGATAGCCACCGGACAAACTGTGGACCATCTGCGCGTATGTCTTCTGGCACAAGATAAAGGGAGCGCCCAAAAAGCAGGGCGGAAAAGATCTCATACACGGACACATCAAAGCTGACGCTGGTCCACAAACTGCACCGGGCATCCGCCGCGAGTGGAGACAGTCGCTCGAAATCCAGCAGCAGATTCACGACTCCCTGGTGACCACAGCAAACGCCCTTGGGAACGCCGGTCGAACCAGATGTATAGATGACATACGCCAGTTGTTCAAGCGGGGTAGCGCGCAAGGGAAAGCGAGTCAGGGGAGTCTTGAAGAGAGCCTGCTCCTGGTTCAGGAGGATGGTCGGCACCGTGGTGGCCGGTCCATTCAGGCGGAACGCGCTGTGAGCAAGCAAGATCGCTGGCCGGGCGTCCTCTAGCATCAAGGCCAGGCGCTCAGGTGGATAAGCAGGATCAAGTGGAAGGTACGTTCCTCCGGCTTTCAATGTCGCGAGCAGGGCCACAATGAAATCCACCGAACAGGGGAAGCATAAGCCAACGAGTGACTCGGAACCTATCCCTCGCTGTTGCAGAACATGAGCCAGTTGGTTAGCGCGTTTATTCAACGCCTGATAGGTCAATTGCTGTCCATCGGCGACCACGGCCAGGGCGTGCGGCGTGCGAACGACGTGAACCTCAAACAGATCCATCAGACTTTGCTTTTCCGGGGCAAGCGCGCTGCTGGCATGCCAGTTGCTCAAGCCCCGCTGGTGTTCAAACGGCCTCGAAAATGAACTCATACCTCTGCCTTTCTGGGCGAACCCGCTGAGAAGACATGCGTTGCTCTGTGATGTCTTCTTTCCTCTCTCATCTTGGAGGCAAGTATACCTTCAGGTCACTTTGCAGTCACTTGGCAATTCTTACAGCGTGTACCGCGAAATGGGCAAGAATGAGGAAACTGTATGCATTGTGTCGATTGAGACGTAAATGCGTCAGTGCCTCAATCTGGCTGAGAGAGCACCTTCGCGCTTTTTCCGTGACTCGCTGCTTACGGCTCGATAAACACGGGCGTGAGCGAGACCGCGAGGTGCAACAGGCCGTCATTCACCCGCGTTGGAATGGTCGCGCCAAACACATCCATCGCCCGGGCCCGGGGCATGTCCCACCGCCACATCACATCTGTGGC